>JASEJN010000076.1 GCA_030016385.1 Clostridiales bacterium
TAGATTAGAAATCATGAACCTATCTTCAAGAGTCAGATGTTTATACTTTGCCATATCAGAACCTTCTAAAAAAGAGATACCGGAATACACAACAATTAAAAATATAGCACTTTTCCCGTAGTAATTTCCAATCTTGATATTTTTCAGGATAACTTCCACTTTAAGAGGATAAGGGATGGAACTTACTTTGATAATTGAGTTTTCAAATTACGAATTGAAGAATAGGTTTGTTTTTGATTGCTAAAAATTTAAAAATTGTGTATAATACATTTAGAAAAAGCGCGATGTGAGGTGGAAAATATGATTACAATAGAACAGATAAAGCATGAAGTTCAAGAGGCTGCTAAAGAATATCCAATAAAGAAGGTTGAATTATTTGGTTCATATGCTGAAGGAACACATACTGATAAAAGTGATATTGACATATTAGTTGAATTTTCAACTTCTGCTATATCATTACTTACATTAGCTGCATTGAAATATAAACTCGAAGAAAGATTTAAGAAAGAGGTTGATGTTGTGCACGGACCTTTAGAAAAAGATTCCTTATTGAATATAAAGAAAGTGATTCCTGTGTATGAACAATAGAGATTATCAAATAATGAAAAAGATTTTGAAAGAAATTACGATAGCGTTAAAAATGGCGAACGATATATCTCAAACTGATTTTTTAAGGGATGAAAAATTAAAAAGGGCAACATGTATGACATTGATAAATATAGGTGAACTTGTAAAAAATATAACGGATGAAACTAAGGTATCTTACGGCAATATACCTTGGCGGGAAATTTCCGGATTAAGGGATATAACGGCGCATAAATATCAGACATTAAAAATGGAAGATGTTTATACAACAACGATAAATGATCTTCCACGACTTAAAATTGAAATTGCAAAAATAATAAGAGAATATGAATGAATATTTGTATTTTAACTAAAAGATTATAATTAAAAAATAATATATTGATTTATAATAATATTTTGTCATCTAAATTGGGCAAATGACACAAGCGAGTGTTCTTATAGCATATGCAAGGCCTGTAAGAACACTCGCTTTTTCTGATATATTATTTTTCTTATCGTTTATCTTATACTGAAAGAAAATATGAATCTGCCAATTTCCCTAAGGAAGGCGTATATTCGCCCTTTTCTCCAGGATCCTTTTGATTGCGAATTCCAGACATTCCTGGGTTATGGGATGAAAATCGGTAATATATTCATCAGGAGGGGTTTTCATGCCTCCCTTTGCCCATTGAGTGATGGAGCCCATAATTGCATTGGAAAAATAATTCGCAATCATTTTCATGTCATCGTTCGGTATCCTGTTTGCTTTAAGTATTATCTTGATTCTTGATATAATGCCATTATAGACAACTTTAAATAAATGTTCGCGAAGATTGTTCTGCGCATTTGAAGTAAGGGCGGCGACATAGAATTCCTTATTCGCATACAAAAGTTGCATCAGCTCATCGATGACGGTATTATCATGGTTCATATCTGTAAGAGTGGAAAAATCAATATCGAAAATCCAGCAGACTAACGCTTGTTTATCCTGAAAATGATAATAAAATGTTTTGCGGTTAAGCCCGCATTTTTTTACAATATCCTGTACGCTTATCTTATCTAGATTAATATTTGCCATAAGCTCCTTAAGCGTCTGCGCTATCAGCCGTTTGGTCAGTTCAGGCTTTGACATTTATCATACACCCCGTTTGCATAAGGTTCCTTAGACCCACAGTTTGAACAATCTGTGTAAAATTTGGACAGTTAACCATTAGTAACTGTTTCCTATAATAATACAGCATGATAAAATAATTGTAAAGTCGTGGAAATCCCAGAGGTGTATATTTTATTTATGCACCCGAATTTCATAGAAAACGCGGCTAAAACTTGTAGACAATGAAACTGATCAGATAAGTTGTTTCTAATATTATTTCTTAAAATATGAACACGGGGGGATTGCTAAGTGAAATATTATCTTGAAGAAATGCAGACTGTTTTGAAGTCTCAGGACACCACAAAAAATGGACTCGATTTATCGCAAGCGGATACAAGGCTTAAAAAGTATGGCAGAAACAAGCTTGAAGAAGCCAAGAAAAAAACAGTTGCGCAGAGATTGCTTGAACAGGTGTCCGATCCTATGATAATTGTTTTGATTGTAGCGGCGGTCATTTCGGGAATTCTTGGTGAAATGGCGGATGCAGTGATAATATTGATGGTTGTTGTGCTTAATTCGATACTGGGTGTCGTGCAGGAGGGAAAAGCTGAAAAGGCCATCGAGGCTCTGCAGAAGATGGCATCCTTGTATTCTAAGGTGAAAAGGGATGGAAGGATTGCCCAAATAAAATCAGATGAAATCGTCCCGGGCGATATAGTCGTTTTGGAAGCAGGCGATGCAGTGCCTGCTGACATGAGAATAATTAAAGCTTCAAGCCTGAAGATTGAAGAGGCATCGCTCACGGGAGAGTCGGTGCCGACTGAAAAAAGTGACCGGGTTATTGTATCAAAAAATGAGGATGTGCCGCTGGGTGATCGCAGCAACATGGCTTATATGGGTACAAATGTCGTATATGGCCGTGGCGAAGGCGTTGTAGTCAGCACAGGCATGTCAACTGAAATGGGGAAGATAGCAAATATAATCTCCAATACGAATGATGAAAAGACTCCGCTGCAAAGAAAGCTCGCAGGCCTGAGCCATATACTAAGCGCCTGTATTTTAGGAATATGTATTTTTATATTCCTCTTCAGCGTTTTTGAGAATGGAGGTTTTTTGGGAGGCCATGTGCTCGAATTATTTTTAACTTCGGTCAGTTTGGCTGTCGCCGCAATACCTGAGGGACTGGTTGCGGTTGTTACGATCGTTCTATCCATAGGCGTGACTAAAATGTCCAAAAGCAATGCCATTATAAGGAGACTTACAGCAGTAGAAACATTGGGCTGCACTCAAATCATATGCTCTGACAAGACGGGCACTCTGACTCAAAACAAGATGACGGTTGTCGATATATTCGGAGATCAAAATCAACTTATGGCTTGTATGGCTCTTTGCAATGACGCGTATCTTTCAGAAAAAGACGGCGAAATAACCGGAGAACCCACGGAAAGCGCGCTAATAAGGTATGCATATGATGCGGGTGTTGTCAAAGGCCATCTTGAAAGGGAAATGCCCCGTGTGGCGGAAGCGCCTTTTGATTCAATGCGAAAGATGATGTCAACAGTCCATAAAAGCAAAGATGGAAGATATGTTCAGTACATAAAAGGAGCGCCTGAAGAGCTATTGAAAAAGTGCACTCATATGTATAAAATAGATGGTATGGTTCCATTGACAGATAAGATCAGGCAGCTCATACTTGATGAGAATAGAAAGATGGCGGGCAAGGCCCTGCGTGTGTTGGGTTATGCCATGAAATATATGGATACATTGCCGGATGAAATTTCACCGGAGAAATTGGAATATGGGCTGACGTTTATTGGACTTACCGGTATGATTGACCCTGTGCGGCCGGAGGCAAAGGCTGCCATCGAGGAATGCCGCCGTGCAGGCATAAGGCCCATAATGATTACGGGAGATCACAAGGATACGGCAGTTGCCATCGCAAAGGAGTTAAACATTATATCTGACGAGAGCCAGGCGATAACGGGGACCCAGCTTTCAAAGATGTCTGATGAGGAATTTGAGAGCAAGATCGATAATTATTCAGTTTATGCGCGCGTACAGCCTGAGCACAAGGTGCGCATCGTAAATGCATGGAAAAAGCGCGGTAAAATCACTGCAATGACAGGCGATGGAGTCAATGACGCTCCGGCTTTAAAATCAGCGGATATAGGAGTCGGCATGGGAATAACAGGCACCGATGTAAGCAAAAATGTATCTGATATGGTGCTGGCCGATGACAACTTTGCTTCCATAGTTCACGCTGTTGAGGAAGGACGCAGGATATACGATAATATTCTAAAGGCCGTACAATTTCTGCTGTCTTCCAATTTAAGCGAAGTCGCTGCGCTATTTACAGCTACGATCATGAATATAACACTTTTTTCACCAATCCATATTTTATGGATCAACCTTGTTACAGATAGTTTGCCGGCTATAGCTCTTGGGACGGAAGGAGCGGAATCCAATATAATGCAAAAAGCTCCCCGAGATGCCAAGGAAGGCGTTTTTGCAAATGGGCTGGGGATAAGCGTCATATATCAGGGCGCTGTAATTGCCATTCTTACTTTAGTATCATATATGATCGGGAACAGGCAGTCGCATATAATAGGTATGACTATGGCGTTTCTCACGCTGTCCTCATGTGAAATATTTCATTCGATAAATATGCGCTCAAGGACAAGGTCCATATTCAGATTAAAAAGCCATAACAAATATTTGTTTGGAGCGATGCTTTTATCCCTTGCATTGACTGTATTCGTAATATATCTGCCTGGAGTAAACGATGTATTTAGACTTTCGGCGCTCTCGGCAGGAAACTTTTTTACAGCCATGGGCCTTGCACTCACGATTGTACCTGTTGTCGAAATCGTAAAGGCTGTAAGTCAACCATCATTATAGTCGGTTTTATATGAGCTTGGAGGGTGTTTACTATGAAGATATCTAAAATATTGCGTTCGAAGTTGCTTGCTTGGAATATAGCTTTATTCTTATTGCTTTCGATAATAATTTCATTTATATGTGCCAAAATACCTCGGAAAATATTTTCATATAAAAGATGGATATTCAGGGAAAGGAAATGGGAGAAAAGCGGAGCCGTTTATCAAAAAATATTTAGGGTAAGGGCATGGAAGAGGGTTCTGCCTGAATTGAGCGATTTTATAAAGTCAATAATGCCCAAAAAATATATCAAGGAATTCAGCAGCGCATACCTTTCAAAGTATATAATGGAATCCTGCAGAGCTGAATTCACTCACTGGAATATAATCATATCGTCATTCGTATTTTCTCTATGGTGTGATCTTGAAAGATCAATGATGATGGTAACGATAGCGGTGGTTTTAAATATGCCATATATAATAATACAAAGATACAACAGGCCGAGGGTAATTAGATTTATGAAGCAGATAGAATGTTTCCAATAGGAGAACTTTTAAAATCGAGGAGTGACTTGAATTGAACTGGCTTAGAAGATTTATGATGGGAAGATACGGCGGTGACCAGCTTTCCTTGGCTTTGCTCATACTTTCATTTTTGTTGGCATTTATAGCCAGGATAGCTCGGCTTCCATTATTAGTATTTATAAGCTATATACCAGTGGGAATATGCGTCTTCAGGATGCTGTCCCGGGATACATCAAGGCGAAGCATGGAAAACTATAAATTCATGATGATCGTAAACTCTTTTTATTCATGGATAAGGCAAAAGTGGGGCCACATTAAAAATTCCAAGACGCGCAGATATTTTAAATGTCCGTATTGTGCGGCCAGCTTGTGGGTTCCAAAGGGCAAGGGGAAAATCATAATCACATGTCCTAAATGCAAAACGCAATTTAAAAGGCGGACATAGATAATATATTTTACTTGAGATTTATAAAGATCACAATTTTTTTATTTAGTTTTTATGATACGAGCGTAATAACCACCAATTCAGGCCGGTTGTTGATGCGGACAGGGATGATGCTGTTCCCCAAACCACGGCTGACGATCATTTTGGTTTGATTCTTTTCGTATACGCCTTCAGAATATTTGGGGAAAAAGCCCTGATTCGGAGCTACAAGCCCTCCAACAAAGGGCAAACGTACCTGTCCGCCATGGGCGTGACCGCTTAGGACCAAATCGATGCTGTTGGCTGCATACACTTGAAACAGCTCCGGTCTGTGTGATAGCAAGATCGTGTATCCGCTGTTCCCATCAAGCATGCCTTTCAACTTAGTGTTGATCATGGCTGCGCTTTTCCCGAACATATCTCCCTTGATTGTGAAATCGGGATCATTTAAGCCCAGCAGTCGGATGGAATCTCCGCCGTATTTTATTGTAGTACCCTCATCTTTCAATATGACAACTCCAGATTCAATCATCCGCTTTTCCAGCTTTGCATATTCGTGAGTCCAAGCTTCGTGATTGCCTGTAATATAATATATTGGAGCAATGTGGATGGCACCATTGATAAAATCCATTGCCTTTTCGACATCCGTATGGCTTGAATCAATCAAATCACCAGTAACGGCAATCAGATCCGGGGATGCGTCCCTAACTGCGCGGAGCAATTTGCTTTGATTGTACCCAAATTCTGCATTATGTAAATCAGATACCTGAACAATCTTAAACCCATCGAAGGATGCCGGGATTTTTTTGCTATTTATGCTGATTTGTGTTGTTTGAATGGAGGTATTGCCCCAATATACCCAGATGGAGAAAATAAAAAGGGAAATCAGTAAAACTGTGAATATCATCCTGTGCTTTTTGTGGTTTATATTTTTCATAGGCTCACCATCACTAAAATTATATTTACATATGTGTTATATATATATAAAATTGAACTTTCAAAGGCACGTCATAGTTGAACCAATTATTAAAACTTCCTTGGTAGAAATTATACAATTTTATCAAGTATAATACTTACTGCAAGTATTATTAAGCCGTTTATAAATAAATTAAAACCGCCATTTCTAAAATAAAACAAGGCGTGATTTTTGAAGTTTTTATAATTCAATATATAATTATAGCATATATATTGACAGTGAGCAGCTCAGGTTAGAGAGCAGAGATTTATTTTTTTATAGATTTATGTTATTCTTGATATAGTAGAAACAGGCTTATTATATAGGTTTTATCCGATAGCCACATTCCGATTATTTATATAATGCAAAGGGTGAATGGAATGAAAAATTATATGTTTGGATTTTCACTAACAGGTCTTGTATTGTATGCATTGCAATTGCTGCCCAATATTATATGGATGCTTGTACCACCGGCTAACAATGTGCTTGCGAAAAATTCCTCATCCTATCCGATATTCAATATTATGGAGCAGGCATTTGGAATAATGACAGTTGCCTTATTGATTTTGATAATAAATAAAAAGAATGGGAGAAACAGCGGCCTTTATATTTTATTGGCGGTCATGTTTTTGGCAGGATATTATATCTCATGGATTTTGTACTATCAAGGAATGGTATCTCCTTGGCTTCTCATCATAGGTATTGCCGCCATGCCGCCTTTGTATTTTTTATTTGCCGGCCTCTGGATGAAAAACTATGTTGTCCTGCTTCCCTGTGTTATCTTTGGAATTACACATATTGCAATCACATGCTCTAATTATTTGAAGCTGCATAGTTAGCAGAATGGAGGAAATGATGATTATAAGTGCAAGCCGGCGGACCGATATACCTGCATATTATTGCGATTGGTTTTTTAATCGGATTAAAGAGCGATATGTTCTGGTTCGCAATCCCATAAATATACACAGGATCAGCAGAATAAATCTATCGCCCGATGCAGTGGACTGCATTGTGTTTTGGACCAAGAACCCGAAGCCGATGCTTGAGAGGCTAAATGAGCTTGAAGATTACAGTTTCTATTTCCAATTCACTCTCAATTCCTATGAAGGTGATGTTGAGACGAATCTCCCTTCAAAGAATGATTATCTGATTGGGATTTTTAAAAGCCTTTCTGATAAAATAGGCCCAGATAAAGTAATATGGCGGTATGATCCAATTTTTCTAAGCAGAAAATATACGATGGATTATCATATTGAACATTTTGGGGAGCTGACAAGGCAGCTTAAAGGCTATACTAAAAAATGTACAATTAGCTTTATGGATTTTTATCCTGGAATCAAGCGTAATATCAAGGAGCTTGAAATTTTCGGGATATCCTTTGCGCAGGAGAGGCAGGTCGCAGAGAAGTTATCAAAAATCGCTTTTGAAAACGGGCTTAAAATGGATACCTGCGCGGAGAAAATCGAACTGAGCGGCCTTGGAATTGCTCATGCAAAGTGCATCGATGATGAATTAATATCGAAAATCACCGGAAGTCATATAAGAGCGGGCAAGGACAAAAATCAACGTTTGGAGTGTGGATGCGTCTCCAGCATCGATATTGGAGCGTACAACACCTGCCGCAACGGATGCAGATATTGTTATGCCAATCATAGCATGAATATGTTATATAAAAATGTTGAGAATTATGATGCGGATTCTCCATTGCTTTGCAGCCACATCGGCTTGGATGATGCAGTCAATGAAAGAAATGTGAAGTCATTTAAAGAGAAATGATAGAATTTATCAAAAAATAAAGCGTACCCGCTCTTATAAGAGCTATACAGATAAGAGTGAGAGAGCTTGACAGACTGGTGACACGCCTATGGAAGCATATTTACGGTATTTCTGCAAGCCCGGGGATCTTGCTTCCAAGTTCTTTGATTGACGGTGTATATTCACCTGAAGTATCAATATAGAATGTAGGCGCATCGAATCGGAGTTCGTCGTAAGGGCTTACGCTAAGTTCAATTCCCTGCCTGGCAAGGTCTACCCCTTTGTCTCCATGGAAATACTCCCTTAATGGATTATCCAGTCCGCGCCTTATAAACCTTTCCAGTGCGACCTTGCTGTCAACTTTGCATATCAAAATATATATTCTGGCTATGCTCTTGTATCTCTCAAGCATTGTCGACCAAACTTTATGCTGGAATGCAGCCTCTGCGATCAGTGATACATTATTGGCCAGCATATTCTTGATTATATTAAAAAAAATATCCGTAGCTATTTTGTTGGTATCATCAGGAAGCTCCCTATGCGGTTTCCCGAAGGTGTGCACATATCCTTCTTTGATTTGATCGCGGCTTATTACCGGCATGAAAAATTTTTCTCCAAGCTCCTTAGCAAACGTTGTTTTCCCTGAACCCGGCCTGCCTGTAACCACCAATAAATATGGCTTTGCCATGCTTTCCACTCCCTTGCATATTTTCCTATATTATATATCATTTATCTGATTAAGAGCTACTTAGATTGACCTGATAAAGTCGAATTTTCAAATAAAAGCAGTTATATAATTCAATATATTGGATTTGACATCGTAATAATACACTTTATATTGATGAACAACTTGGTAATAAATGTTTTATCAGGCTAATCTGCTTAATAAAGCCCAACATAGTGAAGACTGCCAAGAGCATAACTCTTTCAATTTTATATTAATCCTACCTATGAAAATCTTTATAATAATTTTCAATTTTTGATCCAGGTCAAAGTAATTTCCGATTTTTGTCTGTATACTGAACTTACAAAGAATAAAGGAGGTCAGTATCATGACAAACAAAACATATCAGTTGGAGACGGTATCCTGTCCGAGCTGCATCGCTAAAATCGAGAGTGCGCTGAAAAAGACGGCTGGGGTCCAAAAATCGGAGGTATTTTTTAATACCTCAAGGGTTAAGGTTGAATTCGATGAGGGCAGGGTTTCATCGCAGGAGATCAAAGACAGGATTGAAAAACTTGGCTATAAAGTCCTGTCGGAAAAATAAAGGAAGGGGGCGTTTTACTATGTTTAAGCCGACAAAGGTACAAATCGTATGGAGCTCCGGCATTCTTGCCGCCGTATCCCTTGTGCTGAAAAAGCTGATCGGGTATGAGCCTGTTACCATTATCATGATGATGGCGGCAACTGCCATAGCAGGCACCCCCATCTTCAAAAAAGCGCTGGGTGCTTTGCGCTATCGCATCATCGGTATTGACGCACTGGTAACCATCGCCGTTACGGGTGCGGTTATTATCGGTGAATATTGGGAGGCCGCCGCCGTTACGTTTCTTTTCATCTTGGGCGATTATCTGGAATCAAGAACTATTGAGAAAACTCGCTCCTCCATTCGGGCACTCATGGATCTGGCCCCCGATTCGGCCAGAGTCCGCAGAAACGGTGTGGAGACGCGTATTCCGCCTAAAGAGGTTGTGCAGGGCGATTTGGTGATCGTCAAGCCGGGGGAAAAGATATCGGTGGACGGCAGTATTGTGGAGGGTTCCGCTTATATCAATCAGGCAGCCATCACCGGCGAGTCCATTCCGGTCAGCCGGACAAAGAATGAAACTGTGTTTTCCGGAACCCTCGATGAATCAGGGTATCTTGCAATCCGGGCGGATCGGGTTGGCGATGACACTACATTTGCGAGAATCCTGAACATGGTAGAGGAAGCCCAGGACAAAAAGGCAAAAGCACAGAAATTTCTGGAAAAATTATCACGCTGGTATACGCCGACGATCATCCTGCTTTCGGTGGTCCTCTTTTTTATAACAAGTGATACTCGGCTGGCGCTGACGCTGCTGGTAATCTCCTGCCCTGGCGCGTTGGTGATTTCCACACCGGTTTCCATTGTGGCGGGCATCGGCAACGGAGCGAAGCACGGCGTGTTGATCAAAGGCGGTGAGATTATGGAGAAGCTGGGGAACGTGCGGGCGGTGGCCTTTGACAAAACCGGCACTCTAACTAAAGGTAGACCTGGTGTGACGCGGGTGAAGTCATATAAAACGGATGAAAACGAGCTTCTGCGGATAGCCGCAATCGGAGAATCCTATTCCGAGCATCCTTTGGGAAAAGCCATTATCGCAGAGGCGGAAAAAAGGCTGGGCGCAGTCGTGCCACCGCCGGAAAACCCGCGAATGATCATCGGTCAGGGACTCGCTTTTTTCTGGAAGGGCAAGGAATATTATATCGGCAGTCGCAAACTCTTTGCATCTGAAGGAATCGATATTTCGGAACATGAGAAATATCTGGACAGTGAAGAAGAAAAAGGGCAAACCGCGGTAATCGTTGGCACAAGCGAGGGTGTTTATGGTATCATATCTATAGCGGATACCATCCGAGAAAACGCCAAGATGTTGGTTTCCGACCTCAGGTCTCAGGGAATCAAGAATCTAGTTATGCTGACCGGCGATAACCGACGCGCCGCCAAAGCCGTGGCGGATGAGGTAGGGCTTGACGTGCAGTACAGCGAATTGCTTCCCAAAGATAAAGTACGGGTTCTTAAGGAACTGGGCGAGAAATACGGTACAGTCGCCATGGTGGGTGATGGAGTCAACGACGCACCTGCGCTGGCTTCCGCGGATTTGGGAATTGCAATCGGCGGAGCCGGAACTGATGTGGCTATGGAAACTGCTGACGTGGTGCTGATGAGCGCAGACATCGGGAAACTCTCATACGTGGTGGGGCTGAGCCGTGCCACATCCCATAACATCAAACAGAACATCGTGTTTGCCTTGATTGTGGTTGTGCTACTGCTGGCAGAAGTACTGGCCAAAACGGTGAACATGTCTCTAGGAATGTTAGTGCATGAAGGTTCAGTGCTGCTGGTCATCATCAATGCCATGCGCCTAATGGGATACGGAAGATCCAAAGACAGGAATACTGCAGAAAGAGGTATATAAAATGCAAGATTGTCGCCACTGTGAAAGTCATAAAAGCTGTATCGAGCACGTGCCCATCTTTGGTAGCCTCAGTCATGAGGAAATGCTGGAAGTCGTTCAGATCGCCTCTTCGAGGAGCCTGGACAAGGGTGAAATGGTATACCGGGCAGGTGATGCAGGCGGGACTCTCTTTGTCCTCCACACCGGGCGGGTAAAGCTATTTCGCCTGAATGTCAACGGTAGGGAACAAGTCCTTCATGTGATCGGGGCGGGAGAGTTTATAGGTGAGCTCTCCCTGTTCAGTTTACTGCCGCTGACCGACAATGCCCAAGCTCTGGAAAGCTCCACCATGTGTGTGCTTCAGGGGGCAAAGCTCAAGGAGCTGATGACGAAATATCCGTCAATTGCCTTCAAGGTGATGGATGTGCTGTCACGCCGGCTGGAAAAAGCGGAGAGCCGGATCGAGGCCATCAGCTTGAGCTCGGTAACGCATCGGGTGGCCGGTGCTCTGCTGGAGTTGTCGGGCGGCAAAAGGGAAGTAATTTTGCCCATGACCAAGGGTGATCTTGCCTCGCAACTCGGTATGAGTCAGGAAACCTTAAGCCGCAAGCTTGCCGAATTTCAGAAGGAAGGGTTGATCGAACTTAAAGGGCAACGGAAAATCCTGATCAAGAAAAAGCCTGAGCTGGAGGAAATTGGCATCAAATTATGAACGCGAGAAATTTAGATAACGCGGCTTTTTCTTAGCATGATATAACAGCATGAGGCTTTAATGCCTTCGTAACCCATGGACATTATGATTCATGGCTTCTCCATATATGTTCAAATATCTAATTTTTATAGGCAACATCATTTGGCTGTGTTTGGCGAAAAATGACTGAATTTATCTGTTGCCCGATGTTTAGGTTATTATAAAATTGCAGGTCTTAGAACTTACAAAGCTTGAATCTGGCGAATGAGTGTTCAAAATAACATAAACTCATATTGCGAATCGAAGAAAGAAATAATAATTTATTCTTGAAATTTGCGATTAAAAATCTTATAATTAGAAAGTAATACTTATAGGATTGATGCGGGGAATTAGCTCAGCTGGTTAGAGTGCTTGCTTCACATGCAAGAGGTCGTTGGTTCGAGCCCAATATTCCCCACCATCTGTTTATGGGGGTATAGCGCAGTTGGGAGCGCGTCTGCTTCGCATGTAGAAGGTCGGGGGTTCGAATCCCCCTATCTCCACCAACCTTAGGCAAATCTATTTTTTAACGATAATTAAAATTAGGCTTGTCTTTTTTTATGCCAAATTTGGGCATGTTGCATATGTCATTACAGATTCCAAGCTTACGAACGATCTGGAAAGGAGAGCCGGCACAAAGCCGGTAACATTTTTGAAAAGTGATCTTTAAAATCTTCGATTCGCAATATGAAATCAGGCATAAATAGGATTATGTTATTTTGAGC
>JASEJN010000077.1 GCA_030016385.1 Clostridiales bacterium
ATGCCTTTAGATGGAATTTACTTTAGGAAAGTGGAACTTACTTTGAAATTTTACCTTAAATTGCTGAGCTTTGAATTACAATACTTTGCTTAAAAAAGATTTTGTCCTTTCATTTTTCGGATTTTCAAAAAACGCGGTGGGTTCACCCTCTTCTATTATCTTTCCTTCATCCATAAACATGATCTTATCCGAAACTTCCCTCGCAAATCCCATTTCATGAGTCACAACTATCATTGTCATGCCTTCATTTGCAAGATCCTTTATGACATTTAAAACTTCTTTTACCATCTCTGGATCAAGCGCTGACGTAGGCTCATCAAAGAGCATTATATCGGGTTTCACTGCAAGCGCCCTTGCGATCGCAATTCTCTGCTTTTGTCCTCCGGACAGTTGTGACGGATATGCATCCTTTTTATCCATAAGGCCTACTTTCTTCAAAAGCTCGATTGCTTCCTCCTGAGCCTTGCCATTCTCCATATTCAGGACTTTTCTCGGCGCAATCGTTATATTATCTATAACGCTTAAATGTGGGAACAGATTAAAATGCTGAAAAACCATTCCCATTCTCTGTCTCACTTTATTTATATCGATGCCCTTTTCATTTATCCTGACATTATCGATATATATTTCACCTGATGTGGGTACTTCAAGCATGTTTATACATCTTAACATCGTGCTTTTCCCCGATCCACTGGGACCTATAACCGTCACGACTTCGCCCTTTTTTATTGTACAGGTTATTCCCCGTAAAACCTCAAGTTTTCCAAACTTCTTATGCAAATCCTTAACGTATATCACTTCTTCTAAGCCTCCTCTCAAACCTGCCCATAAATTTAGAAAGCGTAAAAGTCATTATAAAATAAATGACGCCAATTGTCAAAAGAGGCTCGAATGATCTAAATGTAACGCTGCTTATAAGGCTATAGTCCCTTGTAAGCTCAGTCAGCCCTATTACCGATACGACGGATGATTCCTTGATTAGCGTTATAAATTCATTTACAAGCGCCGGCAATATGTTTTTGACCGCCTGAGGAATGATAATATATTGCATGTTCATCTTTTTATTCATACCGAGGGAATATGCAGCCTCTGTTTGCCCTATATCCACAGCCTGGATTCCTGCCCTGATAATTTCCGCGACATATGCCCCGCTGTTGAATCCCAGAGATATTACACCTGCTACTAATGGTGGTATTATAAAACCCAAAATCTGTGGAAAACCAAAGAAGATCAAATACACCTGAACCATCAGCGGGGTGCCCCTTACTATTTCAATATATGCCGTCCCTATAAAACGCAATATTTTAATATGAGACATCCTCATAAGAGCCGCAATGAGCCCGAGTATCACTCCTATTCCAACGGAAAGCAGCGTAAGTAAAAGAGTCATCTCTACGCCGCTTAAAAGCAGAGGAAAAAATTTCGATAAAACCGTAAAATCCAACTTATATTTTGTCATCAACTAACCTCCCCATACCATAAACATAAAAACAGGGCAGTATGACCTGCCCGATTGATCATTGCTTTAACAGCCCCCATTTATCAACAAGCTTATCGAACTTCCCGTTCGATTTTAAATCGCTCAATGTCTGATTTATTACATCCAGGAGAGCTTTATTGCCCTTTGCAACCGCAATACCCATTCCAGCTTCTCCTTGATTGAGCTCGGGTATTTTTACTACCTTTAAATCTCCCATTGTTTTTACATATTTTACTCCGACGGTATCATCAACAACGACCCCGTCTATCATTCCATTCTTTATCTCCATCATCAGCTGGTCGACTTTGTCCAGTTGCTGAAGCTTTATGCCTTTTATATTCTGCGCAGCTTTTGCCGATATGGTACCAAGCTGAGCGCCTATTTTTTTGCCGCTCATGTCCGATGCGCTATTTATGTTGTTCTTTTCGCTTACTACCAGTATCTGACCGCCTTTATAGTAAATATCCGAAAAATCGGCATTCTGTTTTCTCTCATCAGTGACAGACATACCTGCCGCTACAAAATCGAGCATACCTGTTGAGAGCGCACCGATAAGCCCGTCAAACTTCATATCCTTAATTTCCAGCTTGACTCCCAATTTATCGGCCACGGCTTTTGCAATATCCATGTCAAAACCAATTACGGTCTTGCCATCTTTTGGATCGATGCTTTCATATGGCGGAAATGTCGATTCGGTACCGACTATTATTTTCCCTGCCTGTTTAATTTTATCGACAGATGTAAGTTCCTTCTGGGCTCCTGCGCTTTTATTATCATCTACTTTTTTATTTGATGTAGCTTTTGGCCCGCATCCAGCAAGTGCTAACACAAGCGAAAATGTCAAAACGATTGCGACTAGTTTTTTTATCATTTTATATCCCCCCGATAGAATAATTATTTATTATATATGTATCATTATGCTATTGTCTGAATTAAAATGCAAGTACTTTATTAAAAATTTTTTCAGCTTGTTATATAAACTGTGATGTTATGAACAGTTATTCGCCAAATCCAAGTTCTGTAGGCTACTATGAAAGTATAATCAAAATTTAATGAATATTTATGTTATTGTATTCAAATATTTATACATATTTTTTGATATGAACATACCTCATGGCAAAAAATATGCCGGTATTTGAACAGTCACAAATATACTGTTCAAATACCGGCATGCCATTTTAACTTTTCAATTATTAATCTCAGTTTAACAAGCCTTCAAGCTGATTTAAAATATCGTCAAAAACATTTATGGTGCTGATCAGCGGCTCCGGTTTCGTCATATCTACTCCGGCTTTTTTCAATAAATTAATGGAATAATCCGAATCCCCGCTCTTTAAAAATTGCGTATATCTTTTTAATGCGTCCTCACCTTCGTCGATTATTCTTCGAGAAAGGCTTGTTGCCGCAGCATAGCCTGTGACATATTTATAAACATAGAAATCCCAGTAAAAATGCGGAATCCTTGCCCATTCCATATCTATTCCCTCATCTATGACAGCATTTTTTCCGTAATACTTGCTGTTCAAATCATGCCATACAGAGCACAGATAATCGGGCGTAAGAGTTCTGCCCCTTTCAGATTCTTCATGAATTAAAAACTCGAACTCGGCAAACATCGTCTGCCTGTAAACCGTCGTCCTTATCGTTTCCAGGTACTGGTTCATGATATATGCCTTTTTTGCCCTGTCTTTTGTCACTTTAAGAAGATAATTTATAAGCAGTGCCTCATTTGTAGTCGACGCGACCTCGGCGCAGAACAAGGTATAATTTGAATAAACGTACGGCTGGTTCTGCCTTGTAAGGTATGAATGTATCGAGTGCCCCATCTCATGGGCTATTGTAGAAACATCCGACAGGCTATTTTTATAATTTAGAAGCACATATGGATGCGTATCATATGAACCCCATGAATAAGCCCCGTTAGTCTTGCCTTGATTCTCAAATACATCTATCCACCTTGAATCGAAACCTTTTTTAAGAAGACCGATATATTCACTGCCAAGAGGGCTTAATCCCTCTTCAACTATTTTTAAACCCTCTTCATAAGGAATATTTATATTTACATTTTTTACAATCGGAGCATAAAGGTCAAACATATGTACTCTATCGATCTTAAGCACATTTCCCTTCAAATCCACATACCGGTGAAGAGGGGCCAAGTTGCTATTGACCGTATTTATAATGTTTTCATATACCGCTTTCGGGATATTATCGCCATCCAGCGCGGCATCGATAGACGATGGATACTTCTTTACATTCGAATAGAAAATATCCCGCTTTACAACGCCGTTAAGCGTGGCTGCAAACGTATTTCTATATTTTCCATAAGTACTGTACAGACCTTCAAACGCACTTTTCCTGACTTCACGGTTTTGCGATCTTATAAGCTGATAAAACCGCCCTTCTGAAAGCTCAACATCATTTCCGCTTTCATCTTTAACGGCAGGAAACCTTATGTCTGCGCTTGAAAGCATCCTGTAAATATTCTCGGCTGAATTTGAAATATCTCCGGCAGATGACACTATTTTTTCCTGCTCGGGAGGCAATACATGTTCCTTGATCCTGAGTATTTCATCCAAATAATGCTTATATAACTTAAGTCCCTTATTCTCATTTAAAAAGCTCTCTATCGTTTCCGCAGGTATGGACAGTATTTCCGGGACAATAAACGAAAACTCTGTATCCGCATAAGTATTAAGCCCTTCCGCTTTTCCGGCAATGCCCTGATAAAATGTATTCGAGTTATCCTCATCCCTTCTCATGTGGGCATATACATAAATTTTGTCTATAAACCTCAAAGCGTCATCCCTGAGCTTCAGGCAGTTCAGCAGGATTTGCGGCGATTCTTTTAATCTTGTCCTGTACCCTTCAACATTTTTTATCATTGCCTTTGCTTTTTCATAATCCTTTTCCCATAAATCATCATCTTTGTAGATATCTTCAAGCTTCCATCTGTATTTTTCCGGTATATCTTTCCTGCTTTTGAGCCTTGTGTCTTTGTTATCCATTATTTAAAACCTCCCTTTACCTTTTCTATATAATTCATCCTTTCAATTAAATTTTTCTCAATCCCCTGAGAAGTCGGCATATAATACTTCCTTCCCTTTAGATTTTCAGGCATGCATTCCATATCAGCGATTTTTTCTTTAAAATCATGTGCATATTTATATCCCTTGCCATAGCCCAACTGGGACATAAGTTTAGTGGGAGCATTTCTAAGATGCAGCGGAACCCCTTCGGCTATCGTATCTTTAGCGTCTCCTGCAGCCTTTTCATATGCTGCGTATAGGGCATTCGATTTTGGCGCAAGAGCCATGTATACAACTGCTTCAGCAAGGTTTACGCTGCATTCAGGCATACCTATATAATGAGCAGCCTCATATGCCGAAACCGCGATCTGAAGCGCCCTTGGATCAGCAAGTCCAACATCTTCAGATGCAAACCTGATTACACGCCTCGCAATATATAATGGGTCCTCACCGGCTTCAAGCATCCTTGCAAGCCAGTATATCGAAGCATCCCAATCGCTGTTTCTCATGGACTTATGAAGAGCGGATATAAGATTGTAATGCTCTTCGCCATTCTTATCATAAAGAAGTGACTTCTTCTGCATGCACCCTTCGACGGTTTGCCTTGTTATCTTCCTTACGCCTTTTTCCTCTTTTGTAGCTTTTACCGCCATCTCGATGGTATTCAAGGCGACTCTCGCATCGCCGTTGGCATACGATGCTATCATGGAGAGAAGCTCGTCGTCTATCTCTACATTAATCTCCTTAAATCCCCTTTCATCATTTAGTGCATTTTTCAAAAGTTTTACAATATCCTTGACACCGAGGGGTTTTAGCACAAATACCCTTGATCTCGAAAGCAATGCTGAATTCACTTCAAATGAAGGGTTCTCGGTAGTGGCTCCTATCAGTATTATATTTCCCCTCTCTACATGGGGAAGAAAAGCATCCTGCTGTGCCTTGTTAAACCTGTGTATTTCATCTATAAAAAGCACTGTCCTCTTGCCCATGTGCCTTCCCTCTTCAGCTTTTTTCATCACATCTTTTATCTCTTTGATTCCAGATGTTACAGCGCTGAATGTTATGAATTCGGCATTAGTCATGTTTGCGATGATCATCGCAAGAGTCGTTTTCCCAACGCCGGGAGGTCCCCACAATATCATAGAGGTTATATTATCGAGTTCAATAAGCCGCCTTAATACTTTACCCTTTCCGACTAAATGTTCCTGCCCGACAAATTCGTCAAAGTTTCTGGGCCTTACTCTGTCGGCCAAAGGAACATTGGATTTATCATTGTCAAATAACGAGCTCTGCTCATAAAATTTCATTGTAACACCCCGTATGAACTATTCAATATACTCATCCTTCATGCCCTTTATCTCTTCGGTAACCCTGGCAGCTTCCGCATCATGTATTTTAAGTATGTTATTCAGCCTTTCCTCCATCTTGTCATCATCTTCTATAAATTCAACTTTCAAAATCCATCCTGGATTGTGATTGTCCTGATCCTCTTCTATTGACAAAATCAAACCATCATAAAGAGATGTATCATAATTATCAAGTATGGCATTAAACTCCCAATCCTCAAATTCACCGGGTATTGTAAGGTATAGATGAACGATTTCCCTGCCTTCTTCGATTACTGCAAATACTTTATCGATGTAATCGATATTATATTCTATTGAATAGCTTCCAAGCTCCTTATCGAGTAATCCTGTCTGAGCATCCTTCTCCATAACTACAACCGATAATTTATCCATTTTGTTACCTCCAATTAATTTAAAATTTATATATAAATTACCAAATATTTTACACGATTCGTTTTATATAATTACGATTTCCACTAATGTGAAGAGCTCCGCTTCGCGCTCCTTATGTAGTGTACTCAATATCTTCTATATATATTAATCTATTTTGAACGCTATAGCAAACATATTATTTAAGATAGGTACTATTTTATATTTGGAAAATATTATGTGAAGAACAATTAGCTGAAAGTCTTTAGAGTCTGTTTCAGTATAAATAGTGAACTGACTCCGTCGCAATTGGGCAAGCATTTTAACGGCAATTGAAGTAGTTACTTATTATTTGGAAGAAGTTATAGAAAAAGACTATGTAAAAATATTACATAGTCCCTAAGATGCAATATTACAGCCTTGTGATCCTTGGCGAATTAAAGCTCTCATGCCTTGTTCTATCGTTATTAAACCTGGCTTTCTTGGCAGCCCTGCATTCCTTACACCTTATCGGTTCATTTGTAAAACCCTTTTCAGCATAAAATTTCTGTTCACCTTCAGTAAAAATGAATTCCTTGCCGCAATCCTTGCATATCAATTTTTTATCTGGCATATAGAACACCCCCTATTCAATTTAAATTAAATGATTTCATTTAATCCTTATATCATTTCCTCCAGAACAGGGGGCAATCATACTATAATTAAATGAACTATTTAATTATAGCACAGCCGTAAAAAATTTACAATATTTTATGGCTGTATGCTTCAGGTGCATCAAGCAAAAATCAACTGAAAACACGAAGGTGCATATTCTATATCTGAAGAATATTATTCCAATCGCTAAGCTCACAGCCTTAAGAGTCTGTAAACTTGTTATAAATTATCTCATATGTTAGAATATATTGAATCGAAAAATTGGTATGATTTAATATGCACTCGTCATGCAGTAATCGGGTTTTAAATAGACTTGGTTATAATTGTTATGAATATCGGAGGTTAACAGTATGCCTGAGCAATATTATATAGTAAAAAAGGAAGTCGTGCCTGAAATATATTCAAAAGTTATAGATGCCAAAAAGCTTATCCAGTCGGGAACGGCACGCAGCATAAATGAAGCGGTGCAAATGGTGGGTATAAGCAGAGGCGCCTTTTATAAATATAAGGATAGTATATATTTAGAATCCGAAGTATCCAAAAAAAGCATAGTTACTTTAAGTCTCCTGCTTCAGCATATTCCCGGAGTACTTTCAAATCTCCTTAATATAATTGCGGAATGGAAAGGCAATATACTTACGATAAACCAGAATATACCTATTAACGATATAGCCAACGCCACTGTTACATTTGAATATAATCCGCAGGATATGGATCTGGATAGGCTTATCTGCGCTATCAAAAAAGTTGACGGCATCATCGAGGTAAACATAATAGGCAGGCAATAAAATATAAGAATAATAATGAAAACCATAATAGAAAATAAGCCAGGAATATTAAGTTTCTTTTTCATGATTTTCGCTTCCTTTGTTTTGGGCTAGAGTAAGATAATACCTTGCATTTTCTATATCATTTTCATTCAAATATATAAGCGCTAACTTAACATATGCTGAAACAAGCTCATCGTAATTATTAATTTCTTTCAATACCTCAATAATAGACATATAAGTTTTCTTTAAATTTGAAATATTATCCGTGCTTCCATAAATACGCAGAAGATTATGATAGCATTTCAGCAAACAATCATAATCTTTATAAATATTGGCATAATTAAGACCTGATTTAATTGTTTCTATTGCTTTACCATATAGATGTTGCTTAATAAATATTTTTGATTTTTCCATAAGCGTATAGCATAAATGTTCCTTATCTATAACCCTTCTAATATTCTCAGCTTTTTCAAAATAATATAAACTAGTTTCAAAATCAGACTTGTCAAAATAAATTGACCCTAAGTTATTATATACGTATCCTAACAGTGAATCGGATTCCGCCAATTTTTTATATAAACAATTATAAATTTCGATAGCAGAGTCGTATTTGCCCATTTCTTCATAACAGTTTGCTTTAAGCATATTAACATAATAATAAACATTATTTTCTTTTTCTTCTCTGGTTAAAAATAAATATTTATCCAAACACTCCAGCGCCAGTTCTAATTTATCGAGTTTTTCATAACATAAAGCTATATCATATAATACCTTATTTCGTAATTCCAAATCCTTATACATTATTGAATAATGTTCACAAATATTAAAATATGATAACGCATCGCTGTATTGAGATTCTTCTGCTTTACATAATCCTATTTTCCAATATAAGTACGGAAACTTTTCATAATGATTTATAACTTGATCAATAATTATAGCTTCATTATAGTTTATAAAAGCGGTATCATAATCTTTATCTGACATATTAAAATCGGCTTTTTTAGCATAAAAAAGCGCCTTCACATTTAATAAGTTAAATTTTGAGGCTATTTCAAAAACATCTTCAATATCATCGCTTTTTTCAGCTTTTTCAAGTTTTTCTATGCAATACAGTTCGGCATCCTCTGAAGAAGAACGAAGCAAATACTTTTCATCTATATCCAAACTTATATTGAGTTCTTTAGCCTTAAGCCTAAATTTTTCAACAAGTTTTATTTCTACATCTTTTGTCAATGCTCTTTTGCCTATTTCTATCATGCTTATTAATCCTCTTGAGATACACTCATCTTGGAGTTCTTCTTGATTCATTTTTAAATATTTTCTTATTTTTTTTATTTTTTCACCAGGATTTAAAAAATTCATATCTAATTACCTTTCTGCTATATTTATGACGTATCGTATTATAAAGTTTTTAAATCTTTAATATAATCTTTTCCACTTTTATTATAGAATAAATCTACTTAAGATCGGAAGTACAATTATCGTTTGTATTTAAATTTGTGATGTCTTCCTGACTAATCAGATTTTTCCTTAAAGACAATATGGTAGTAAGCAAAATCAGCGATGATATAATCAAACATAACCATGATGGTATTTTATCAAATAAGACGCCAAATACTATTTGTCCTAAAGGCATTGCCAACATTACCCCTATTTCAAAGACCGAATTTACCCTACCCATTAAATGCAAAGGTATTTCCCTTTGGAGCATGGTTGTTAATGCAATATTTCCTACCCCTGTTACTACCTGAACAAGGAAGCCAATGCCAGTTAGAACTACAGATGTAATAGCTACTAAAATATATATACTGGTTAATTTTAAACTGCCGTTTCTACTATATAAATATACAAAAAATAGAATTGTTAATCCATTTAGCAAATCCAAGTATATAATCAATTTCTTCCTGTTAAGTCTGTCCGCTATAACTCCGGCTATCGGCCCTAAAACAAGCTTTGGAATTATTGTTGCTGTCAAGACAGTGGCAAATAATGTAGCTGACCCTGTGATTTTTAAAACATACAATGATAATGCAAAGTTTTGCATCTCAGTTCCTATAATGGATATCGATTTTCCTAACATTAATATTAAAAAGTTTTTTTGTTTTAAAATTGAAAACCTCATAATCTTCCACCGTAATTCTTTACGAATTTTTTGTACTTTCTGCATAAGTTTCTTTAATTATTTCATTTAATGTTGCTGTCTTATATGATAATACTATTGTACAAATAATGCAACATTGATTTATAAATCAATGTTGCATTATTTTATATATGATTGAAGAGTATTTTGTTAATGATTAAAATAATAAAAGAAAGAATATACTGATGTGAAAGCTGGAAATTGGAAAGGGACTCTACGCGATTAGGCTGCGAATCCAAGGCTCTGTCTGTATTCCCTAAAGCTCATATTTTTTAATTATTTCAGTTCGTTTAAATCGATTATATTTATTTTATCCGCAACAATACCGATTTTTTTACCTTCTTTCATTCTTTGAACTTCATCTTCTATGATCGGGACTGTCCAGCAAAGGTACCTGTTACTTGTAATAACGTTGGTACAATCAGCATCTTTATCTTCAAGGACTACTATTTTATCAAGCTTTCTATCGTATACTCTTACAATACTATATGAATTCCATGCTATAATTCGTGAACCCATCCATAAAAATTGCTGTGCATTTGCTTCATCTGTGGTGAGCAAACGGCGCTCTTTGTTATTTTCAATTAATCCTATGGTCCAATTAGGGTTATTTGAAATATGGCCAGTCCATACAATTGATTTACCGTCGGTTGCGAATCCTTCAACCGATATATTTTTTGTAATCTGCTGTATTTTACCGTTTTTATTCCAGTATAATTCACTCCATGGATTTTTACTATCTATGCTATCTTTCCCCATCCATATCAAATAATCATCAGTCTGTACAGGATTTATTCCCTGTTTAACTACATCAGTAATTTTATTTTTGATGATATCATATTCTTTAATAGTAACAGTAGGACCTGCTTCGGTTTTAGGACCTACTGCAGGGCTCCATACAACTAAATCATTGTATAATCTAGGATGCTGGAATGGACCATAATATCCATCCCCGTTAGAGTCTTTTAGACTGCTATATATTACCTTGTCTTCATGTTTTGATCTGTCATATATATGAATTCTCCAAATTGCAAAGCTTTGGTCCATTGCTTCACTCCAAACAACCCATTTCTTATTTATATCGGCATATACAGCCTGAGCTTTATCAGGGCAATATGCTATATGCTCATATGTATTGTTATTTAAATTATATAACATTATTTCTTCTTTTTTCCCTTTTTGAGGAGGTGCATCTATTACAAAATAACCGTCATCACCTACATCTACGAGTGCCCATGCACGGTCATCCGGCAATAGCGCATTAAATGTCTTTACATGGACATAAGGCCAGAGTTCTTTCATTGAGATTTCCAGGGGCATTTCGTTATTATATTCTTTACTTATAGTATTTTCACTTGGGTTATTTTTAGGTGATATATTGCTTACTACATTAGGATTTTTCTGTTTTTTCCCACATCCTGATAATATCAATAAAAATAAAATGATACATGCGATAATTTTCCTTACCATATGATTCCTCTTCCGTCAACAATTGTTGCTAAATTTTGATAATATATCTTGGAATATGGAGGGACATCTCCAGACCATGGTATCGATGGAGCACCAGATGCAGGATCAGCATAATGAACATTGGACATATTATCAGTATATCCATCAATTGCAAACCAATGGAATATATTTTGATTTGGATGACCTGTTAAATGAGGGCCACCTTTTACTTCATAAGCATCTCCCGCAACGCCATAATCATGATCAATATCAAAAACAACATGATCTAAAAACGTAGCTGCCTCGACATTTGTTCCGTATGGTATATACCAACTCGTAGACTCATATGAGTTTAATGTATTTGCCATTGGGTAACCTACAGAAGCACTTCTATACCAAGGAGTCTCTTTATCTATCTCAGTTCCAAGCGATGCTGCAGCCTGACTCTGTGTTATACTGATGCTCTTTGCTTTTATGATCATGCAGGCTGTTGCAGGACCACAATAATAAGATTTTTGTTGCGGTTCTTGATACAAATCAAAAATAAAATTACTATAATTGGTTTGTGGTGATACATTATTTGTTTTTTTGGAATTTGATTTAGTACTAATTATAGAATAATCCTTATCAGATAATTTTGTGTTATGAGCCTTATCAAAATTTTGTTCTGCTGAATGTAATATATCGACTGATATTTTTCCTTCTTTCGCCTTAAAGTATAAATCCTCTAATTTTTGCTTTTCATCAATCAGTTTTTGAGTAGCGGCGTCGATGGGGTAATTAATATGTGTTTTACCGTTTTGCGGTCCCTCTTTTTGCACATCTTCTGCAAAAGCATACTTCCCTGGTACAAACAAAATACAAAACACCAATAGAATTAAAAATGCCTTTTTCATAAATAACAACTCCTTTTTAATAAATTAATTTGTTGTGCTGATAGTTATTAGGGATATTATACTAATTGTAATAGTTGTAATATCCCTGATAATAGTAAACTTATGGATTTATTTGAATTTATTAATTAACTCGTTGTGCTAGCTTTTTTACTGGTAAAAATTGCGAATGAAAAACC
>JASEJN010000078.1 GCA_030016385.1 Clostridiales bacterium
TACCATAATATTCCTTAATACCCTAAATAATCAGTTAGCACAACAGATTAAATTAATAATTGATAATTCTATCGCTCAAAAGAGCATGCATAATAAATAGTCAAAGAAACTATAAAATAAAACCTTTTTAACGGCCTTCTATGGTAAGAATATCATAGAAGGCCGTTAAAAATTACAGGAATTTGTGCAGACAAGAGTATAACATAAATGAAGCGCTCTCCTTATGGTAAACAGTTTTGTTATTTTAACTGTTTACCATAAGGAGGAGCATATCACTGCCGGAGAATATTTATTTCATTACCGCCAGCGAGCCCATTGGATCCCATGGATTTAAAACCTGAGGTTCTTTTTCATATGCTTTTGACAGCTCCTTGGACAGGTATTTTTTATTTGTCACAATCTGGTATGTGAACTTCTCAAACCAGGAGTCGCTCATCACAAAGTAACCCTTGTCGCCTTTTCCATCACCCCAGCTATTTTCAACCTTCCAGCGGTTTGGTTTGCCATCGTAGATGTTTACTCCGGTTAAAACCATTGCGTGGGTAAGGCAGCTTTCGCCATAGTCGAGCCTTTCGCCCTTTGAAAGCTCAAGATTTGTGCCAAGCACATCGTCATAATTATAGAGAGCATCGTCCATTATTCCCATGGTCTGATCCGATAGCTTCCCTACATCACATCCAAACCATACGGTTTGATTATCTTGAAGCTGTTTTATTGCCAGTTCCTTTAAGGTGTCCACGTCAACGTTCAAGTACTTGATATCCTTTCCGCCCTTTACGTTTCCAAGGTATGCGACGGTATAGGCGGTATTGAACTTTTTATCCGCTGTTGGTGCATTTATTATGCTGACATAATCCCTTATATTGATGTCCACAAATTCACTATAGAACTTCAAAGACGTAAGGTTTTCGCGCCTGTGGAATTTCCCGTCTGCATCCTTGTATTCAAAATCGAATTTCTTAGGAGGTTCCCCCAAAAAACAGCAGAGCATATTATAAACTTCACCGAGTATTTTCTCCTTTTCATTCCTGATGGATTCAACGGATGCGCCGCCCTCATGGAGCTTGCGAAGAGTGAGCGCGCCCTGCCTTAACTTAAGCGCCAGAAGAGAGTTCATCTTGCTGCTTGAGCTGCTGTGGAACGTTTCAGGCATCATATATTTGGGCAGAACTCCATATTTTTCAACGATGTTTGCGAACATGTCCCATTGACCGCCGTCCTGGATTGGGTTTGATAGGAGCCACATAACAAGCCTGCTGTCAAGTGGTTTCTCAAGTGTATCTATTATGCTCTCAAGAAAGTAATTGGACTTTTCAAGCTTGTCCCAAAACATCGTGTAGCACTGCGAAAGTTCAAAATCCTTAATGTTATATTTCTCAATAATCCTTTGCCTTAATAAATTTAGCCCTGCAAACATCCAGCACCTGCCACTTAATTTTTGATTGGCCACCTTGCCGGTGCCGATTTCATTTGAAAATGTAAATTGGTTGTCGATGATGGATTGATTACTTATGGATGCTTCATCAATTCCAACTTTAATAACTGCATTCATCATAAGCCTGTTCTGTGGAATATTATTGAAATTTTCGGAGCAGGACTCTAAAAACTGTTCTGTTATATTTTGTACCATGCTATTACCCCTTTATATGTAGATTTATAAATATTATATACTGTTTTATGCCATTGCTCCAGCAATTACATTATTTTTTTCTATTCGTAATATGAAATCAGGCATAAATAGGCTTATGTTATTTTGAGCAGCGAATGAGTGTTCAAAATAACATAAGCTCATATTACGAATAGAAGTTATTTTTTTAAATTATCTTGTTCTGCAAATATTATTTATATTTATCAATTTATTGTAAGCTTTGCAGTCTGGTTTAAAAGGTGCCACCAGGTATTGCCCGGATTTAAAGGTACCACATTTCCTCCTTCGTCCTTGAAAACCGTATTCGATTTAAGGCTGTCTCTTGACCATGTGACGTTTACAACTTTACCGTTGCTTATTATGCATCCGCTGCCGCTGCCTATAAGGTCAGCATCAAGATATGCCTCGTTTGGTCTGGACCTGTAGTTTACATTCTGAATCACTATGTTTTTTAAAGCGACGGGCTTTTTGTCCTCCTTGTTGAGGGTGGGTATGGTGTTCATCGATTTGTAGTAAAAGCCGTCTTTGAATTCATAGGAAGTATTGTATGAAGCATGAAATTTTATGAGAACATTTTTTGCCTGCGAACCGTCTGCACTGTCCCAGTATGCCTTGTCAAATTTAAGGCTTGACGACGGCTCATGGGAATACCCCTTCGACTGTGCAAGGCTCCTGAGTTTGTCAGCCGATGAGTACAGGCTGTGTTCCTGTATCTTTATGGCCGGATCGCGCCAGTACGATGAGCCGTTTGCGAACTGGTTCATCGACATCAGCGATGGTTCATTTTTGATCCTGTCAAGCGCGTCGTGGCTTCCCCCGCAGTGGGCAAATGGAAGGTTATATTCATAAGCGATGTCCAGAAAATATGTCCTCATGCTCCTTATAGGTCCTATTTTGTCACAGTCATCCTTTTGAAACAATGCCAGGCACCTTGTTATGCCGCCTTCCGTCATCGCTTCGAATACGATATCTGCCGAAGTAAAACCCGACTGGGGACGTGCGGCTACGTAATTTTCTATTATTGCAAGGAAAGCAGGTTTTTGTGCGACATCCTTGCTGACCTCCTCGCCTGTATACGGCGCATAATATTTTTGCTCAGACGCTGTCGACGAGGCAGCAGCATTTGATGTTGAAGTGGAATCTGTATGTGAACCGGTTGGTTTGCCCTTTTTACATCCTGATAAAAAAAGCATTAAACATAAAAATAATATGAGTACACTTTTACGTTTCAATTTACCATCCTCCCAAAATATTATTCATTTATTACATTTTAATATATTTAATATAAAAATAACATGCCCTTGAGAATGATGTCATAAAAGATTTAATCGAGCCTGTAGGAATCATATCATGGCTATTGCCAAGTTTGCATCATGAAATTTATACCGCTACTTAAGAACATAACAGACGATAAGGAAGAGTACAGCTAATATTATATGAAAACTTAGCAGAAAATTTAAAAGTAAAAAATATTATTTATGGAGGAATAAATAATATGGTAATTATTTGGTATATACTGGGAGGCATTATTTTTTCTCAATATCTTATTTTGTAATACTTGGCGCAGTTAGCGAAGGTGTAGTAAATAGGTTAGTTAAATATGATAGAATAAAATCAGGACATGTATCTTAAGAATCATAAAGATGATAATATTAGAAATTAAGACATAGATTTTGATGGCAGTATATTAATAGTATAAGTTTAATCGAAAAAGTTCTATTAAGATTTATAGTATTGAAGAAATATTTTTAAGAAGTTATTTCTGAATTGTTTTGGCAATATATGGTTTCATGCTTTTCCCGTGCCGTGCCATGGCACATTCGCCATGTTGACATATTTATCCTTACAACATATAATTATAGATAACATATTTTTAATGGGGGAATGAGAGGAGTACAATTTCTTTATTTTTCGTTTATCGTAAATCAGCGGTTTAACGGGAAGAGATACGCTGTGAATGCCATCGAGAATATATTAAGAAAGAAGGTCATTTCATGAAATTATCTAGCGGTTTGGCTGAGTTTGGAGTTCGGCATGCGGTCGATTATGTAACAAAGAATCCTGAGAAAAATCTGCCCAAGCTTATGAACTGGATAGACAGGTTCTCTAACGGTAAATTTGAGGGAGCCCGCAGACAAGCCCGTGAAGCTCTGGAAGACCCAAACAACCCGTATCACGATTATATTTTCCATATTGTGAACGATATTGATAAGGATACGCTCAAGACATTTTTTGTAAATTTTATCGTTAACGGAAACCTGATTGGATGGGATAAAGAGCAGTATTACCGGGATACATACCACTGCAATGTCCCGTGGACAATTCTGCTGGATCCAACGTCAGCATGCAATCTGCATTGTACTGGTTGCTGGGCGGCCGAATACGGCAACAAGTTGAACCTTACCTTTGATGAGATCGATAACATCATCATCCAAGGCAAGGAACTCGGTGTTTATTTTTATATTTATACCGGTGGTGAGCCGCTTGTGCGCAAGAAGGACGTGATTGCGATTTGCGAAAAGCATCCGGATTGCGAATTTCTCAGTTTCACAAACGGTACGCTTATTGACGAGGAATTTGCCGATGAGATGCTACGGGTCAAGAATTTTGTTCCCGCCATTTCTATTGAGGGTTTTGAAGAGGCGACGGACAGCCGCCGAGGAAAAGGTGTATATCAAAAAGTTATTAAAGCCATGAAGCTGCTCAAGAGCAAACATCTTCCCTTCGGCATTTCCTGCTGCTATACTCGCGCAAACTTTGAATCGATCACATCGGAAGAATTCTATGACAAGATGATTGAAATGGGATCGCTTTTTGTTTGGTATTTCCATTACATGCCGGTCGGGAACGATGCTTCGGCCGAACTTTTACCGACGGCGGACCAGCGCAGAGAGATGATACGGCGCCTGCGCGATTATCGCAGCCGCAAACCCATGTTTGCCATGGACTTCCAGAATGACGCGCAGTATGTAGAGGGGTGCATTGCAGGAGGACGCCGTTATTTCCATATTAACGCAAACGGAGACATCGATCCATGCGTGTTTATCCATTACAGCGATTCCAACATCCATGAAAAGACGCTGCTGGAGGCTCTTACCTCGCCACTTTTCATGGCCTATCACGATGGGCAGCCTTTTAACGATAACATGTTAAGGCCTTGTCCGATGCTGGAGAACCCGCAGAAGCTGCGTGAGATTGTTTCCAAGAGCGGTGCAAAATCGACGGACCTGCAATCTCCGGAATCAGCCGAGCATTTGTGCAGCAAATGCGACAAATACGCGGCATGCTGGGCATCCGAGGCCGAAAGCCTTTGGAATGGCAGCAAAGATCAGGCGTATTATTTGGAAAAAATGAAACGTAAGGCCAAGGAGGAAGAAGAGCGATTGTCACACAAGAAGGTTGCCTCCGGAAAATAGAGAGTAAGAAAACCGCTACCGAACCAACAAAGTTTCTTCACGCCGAACCTGCCAGTCAATAGCTGGCAGGTTCGGCGTGAAATGTTATACGATTAAAGAGAGAGGATTTCCGATAAGTTTGTACCTATGATTGAAGGGCGTTCGTCTATTGGCAGACTCGGGTTATTCGTACATGTCACTGCGGGCTTTGGTGATGTCGGATTTGCCGGATACTGGACGCTTGAGATGTTCTGCATACAACCGATTAAGATTTATCCAAACGTACAAATATGCCAGATTTACTATCATGATATTTTAGGAGATTATGAACCTTATAAAGACGGTAAATATCAAAATAATACCGGTATTCAACCGAGTTTATTATATAAGGATTTTGAAAAATAATATAGAATAACCATATAAATTTATCTGCATATGTTCTCGTAAAATCTACATGAGGTGGTAAAGTATATGAACATAAAAATAATGAAAGACAGGTATAATGCGGCTGGGTATCACCCAATGATCGATTATAGAAACAAGGAATATCATAAGAATCTCATATGAATATCAAACGTATTTTTGGACGCTGGCATTCGCCAAACATATTATCGGGAAGTACTTTACATTATTAAATGAAGTCGAATATGAGGAAAATCGATACTATCTTGAATTTAGAAACGCAAAATAACTAATGGCATAATCAATTTATAATATTTGTATAATGAGAAGTGACAATGATGAATGAATTGAAATTGATAAAACCGTCAAAAAATTTGCAAAGCGATATCTGGAACTATCGGCAGGAATGTTTTGATTATGGTGAAACTAGAATAAACGGAAGTTGTGGGATAAGTTTTTTTGACAATTTTGATGAATGGTTACAACTTGTTCTTTCTATCGAAAAAGATAAATCGTCGAGAGAAAACATTCATGCAAGCACTTTTTTCTCATTAAGAAAGAGCGATAATAAAATAATCGGCTCTATTCAGTTTAGGCATACTCTTACTGAGGAATTAAAACGTCACGGCGGACATATCGGATATGAAATCCGTCCGAGCGAGAGAAGAAAGGGATATGCCAAGCAACAATTGCTATTGGTTTTAGATATCGCACGTCAAATGAGAATCCCGAAAGTGATGATATCCTGTGACAAAGATAATATATCTTCTGCCAGAACAGCTATAAGCTGCGGCGGAGTATTAACATGGGAAGGATTATATAAGAATAAAATTGAGCAGATTTACTGGATAGACATTGTCAAATAAAATTATAAAATCATCAATCTTGGAAAGCCGGAAACACGGACGAACCTTGTTTTAATTATAATCTATAATCAGAGTATTTGGTTGTTTCTCATAGCAAAGGCCTTGAAGTATCAATCTCTTCAAGGCCTTTGCTATTTTGTGGGCCGTCAAACCAACAGAAATTGAGCGTGATAGATAAGAGCTCAAAAAAATCTCAATAATAACTCCGCTGAATACCAGATATATCAAATATTGTGAAATATTATTTCGTGATTCAGCAATACAGTGTTATATATTCTTGTATACACAGGAGCAATATTCATATACTAACATTAGAAAGGAGTGAGCTAATTGGTACTTCTATCGGTAGGTTATTTTACTGAGGGATGCGATGTATATGAAAAAATGGACCGGCTTGCAAGTTATTATAAGGCAAAAGGTATAGGGATGGGATTAGTTGAAAACGATAGCGGCAATTTACATTTTATAAAGTGTGTAATAAAAGATCCGGGAAGCGAATTCAACAAAAAACAATTTAAAGATAACTTTTATATATATGCGGCGGATATAATATATCAGATGATTATAGAAAATTTTCAAGTAAAATTAATAAGCAAAATTATTAAAGAAAATTATTGCTTTTTGCAGGATAATGAGGTTTCAAACATTGCAGACAGTTGTATTCAGGTTTTGAAGGGTTTAACTCCTGCATCAGGCAGTGAATATATATATTATAAAAATATAAAAGAGAATACAAAAGAAAAGTTATTGCAATATTTTAATGAAAGCAACGAGATAATACTTGAAGGTTTTGTAAGGTTTAGAATGAAAAATTTTCGCAACGAAATTGAAGATTTGTCTGACAAAATCGTAGAGGAATACTTGGTTGATAGAGAATATAATGAGTTTATAAAACTCTTAAAATATTTTGTTGATATACAGGAAAGCAGCATAGATATAATCAATATTGTGGTGGAAAGCGATGGAAATTACAGCATGTACGACGGAATGCGCAATGAGATAACAAAGGATATCCTGAAAAATATTTTGAATGAAAGCAGCAAAAGCGATATAGACAGCGATGATTTACTTATAAGTTCGTTGATAACAGCGGCGCCTAAATATATAATTTTCCATAATCTCTATAATATCAAAAACAAAGATATAATAGAAACTATAAAAAATGTTTTCTGTGAAAGGGTCAAGATCTGTACGGGATGCAGCCTTTGTATCGGCAAAAATCCGGCACACAAGTATTGATGAATTTTCCGGTTTGAGCTTTATAATAAAGAATGGATGTTTAAAGATATATAAAAATTTCGCAGGAGCGGGCCAGAGAAAAAAAAGGTTGGAGAAAGTACGTAAATAAGGCTTAAAGGGCATAAAATAATAAAAGGGAGTTGATATGAATATGCTTCGCCATCCTTCAACATCAGCTCCTCTAAAAACCTGTTAACCTCGAAATATAATTATTTATATGCTTTTTTGATAATATTTACAGTCTCTTCGAGAGATAACTTATATGGATCCAATTCAAATAATCCCCCCATGGTTTTACGTGCATTTTCTGCAAGATGGGGTATTTCTTCCTGGTTGATTCCATAGTCAGACATTTTAAGATTATTAACATCGCAATCTTTCTGGAGTTTTACCAGGGCTTTCACAAATGCCATGGGACGTTTGTCTATATCGATAAAGTCCATATCTACTCCCATTACTTTTGCCATAGTTATGAACTTTTCAGGAATTTTTGAAGCAAAGAAAGTATAATAGCTCTCCGACAGCATTATAAGTCCGGCTCCATGAGGAAGATTAGGGTGATATGCGCTCAGAGCGTGTTCCATTGAGTGCTCGGATGTACAGCTTGAAGTAGATTCTACAAATCCCGATAAAGTATTTGCAAGCGCTACGTAGGTACGAGCCTCTATGTTGTTTCCATTCTTTACACACTCAGGCAGATATTTCGATATTAATTCTATGCTTTTTAAAGCATAAGCGTCGCTGATAGGCGTCGCTATATTTGCAATATAACCCTCGGTGGCGTGGAATAGGGCGTCAAACCCCTGATAAGCCGTAAGATGCTTTGGTATCGACAGCATAAGTTCCGGATCGACGACGGATAAAACAGGAAAGGTAGATTCATTGCCAAAACCTATTTTTTCGTTAGTATCTTCTTTAGTTATAACCATCCATGGATCTGCTTCCGTACCTGTGCCGGCGGTTGTTGTTATGGCAACTATTGGCAGGACTCCATTTTTTACAGGCAATCCCCTGCCGGTTCCACCGTTCACATAATCCCAGTAATCTCCAGAATTTTTTGCCATCACGGCTATTGCTTTTGCCGAGTCGATGCTGCTGCCTCCCCCAAGTCCTATTACGAAATCACAGTTTTCTCTTTTTGCAATTTCTGCGGCTTCCATTACATGGGATTTAATTGGATTAGGCAATACTTTATCAAATATTACATAGTTGATATTTTTGCTTTTTAATATTCCGGTTAAGTGGTCAAGATATCCGTATTTTTTCATGGAATTTCCGCTACTTATGACTATCAAGGCTTTTTTACCGGGAAGGTTCTCTTTTGTAAGTTCTTTTAATTTACCAGGGCCGAATAGGATCTTTGTCGGTATATAATAGTTGAAATTCATTTTTAATACCTCCCGCAAATAATTAACATTTTTTATATAAGTATAGAAACGCATATTTCATATAAATATTAGTACAGTTGTTATACTTTGTAAATAGCGGTCAAACATAAGCTCAAATTACGAATCGAACGCATTTTAAATTTAGTTTGACATATATAAAAAACAAATATATAATTGTAGACAATATAAGTAAATACGATGATAAGGAAGAGTAGACATAAACAGCCGTTATAAGAGAGGAGATGCCGGAGGCTGAAAGCATTTCCAGGCATGCATGTTTGAAAACCGCCTTTGAGTTCATATCTGAAATAAAGTAGGAGTATGCGTTTGCTGCGTTAAAGTTTAGAAGCGGGTTTTATACTAATTTGGGTGGAACCGCGGGAAAAATAAACTCTCGTCCCTTTATGCGACGAGGTTTTTTTTGTCTTGACCATGAAATATATTTAAGAAAGGGATTGATATAATGATTAAGATTCGTTTAAAGGATGGAACTGTAAAAGAGTTTGAAGCAGGCATCACTGTAGCCGATGTGGCAAAGAGCATAAGCCAGGGGCTTGCAAGGGCTGCTGTAGGTGCAATCGTAGACGGTGCCGTAAAGGAATTAAACAGCACTATAGATCATGATGCAGACGTTAAACTGCTTACATTCAATGATGAAGAGGGAAAAAAGATATTCTGGCATACAACATCCCATATACTTGCTCAAGCAGTAAAAAGGCTTTATCCAAATGTAAAGCTTGCCATAGGTCCTGCAATAGATACAGGCTTTTACTACGATTTTGATGCTGATTTTATATTTACTGACGAAGTTCTCAGAAAACTGGAAGATGAAATGAGAAAAATCGTAAAGGAAAATTTAAGCTTGGAGAGATTTGTGCTTGAAAGGGAAGAAGCAATTAAATTCATGCAGGACAAGGATGAGCCGTATAAAGTGATGCTTATAAAGGATTTACCGGAAGATGAGATCATATCCTTTTACAGACAGGGTGATTTTGTTGATCTTTGCGCGGGGCCCCACTTGCCGTCGACCGGTTCCATAAAAGCCATCAGGCTTTTATCCGTTGCAGGTGCATACTGGAGGGGCAGCGAAAAAAATAAAATGCTTCAGAGAATATATGGGACTTCTTTCCCTAAGAAAAGTGAACTTGATGCGTATATAAATCTTTTGGAAGAGGCTAAAAAAAGAGATCACAGGAAATTAGGAAAGGAGCTCGATATATTCAGCATGCATGAAGAAGGACCCGGATTTCCCTTCTTTCATCCCAATGGGATGATCATAAGAAACGAGCTTGAAAGTTTCTGGAGAAAGATACACATAAAAAATGGATACAAAGAAGTGATGACTCCTATAATACTGAGTGAATCCTTATGGCATCAATCAGGACATTGGGATCATTATAAAGAAAATATGTATTTTACAAAAATAGATGGTGAAGATTATGCTATAAAGCCTATGAACTGCCCTGGCGGAATATTGATTTATAAAAATGCCATGCACAGTTATAAAGAGCTTCCGATAAGATTAGGTGAGCTTGGGCTTGTCCATAGGCATGAACTTTCAGGAGCATTGCATGGCCTTATGAGAGTCAGAAATTTTACTCAGGATGATGCCCATATATTTATGGCTCCCGACCAGGTAAAAGATGAACTTTTGAGAGTAATAAAGTTGACAGATTATGTATATAAACTTTTCGGATTTGAATATCATGTTGAATTATCGACAAGGCCCGAAAATTCCATGGGCAGCGATGAGGCATGGGAGCTTGCGACAAATTCATTGAAAGATGCTTTAAAAGCGGCAGGACTTCCTTATAAGATAAATGAAGGTGACGGGGCTTTTTACGGTCCTAAAATCGATTTCCATCTTAAAGACTGTATTGGCCGTACATGGCAATGCGGGACAATACAGTTAGATTTTCAGATGCCTGAAAAGTTTGACTTGACCTATATCGGCCCTGATGGTGAAAAGCACAGGCCCGTAATGGTGCACAGGACTATATTTGGCAGCATAGAAAGATTTATCGGAATACTTATAGAACAGTATGCCGGAGCGTTTCCCGTCTGGCTGGCGCCTGTCCAGGTCAGAGTGATGAATATAACCGAGAACCAAGCTGAGTATATAAAAAATATAGAGGGGATTCTTCTTGAAAAGGATATCAGAGCTGACGCCGACCTTAGAAGTGAAAAGATCGGATATAAAATAAGAGAGGCACAGGTACAAAAGATTCCGTATATGCTTGTTGCCGGTGACAGGGAAGTCAAAAACGGTGAAGTTTCCGTAAGAGATAGAAAACTCGGAGATATCGGGACGATGAAGATAGATGACTTTGTAAAGCTGGTTGAGGATAAGATAAATACAAAGGCCATCGATTAGATATTTTCCAAATGATCTTTATACACCCGCATAAAAATCAGCTTGAGTTTCCGCATATTTATCCACACCACCTGATTTAAGAGAGAACAGTTGTCC
>JASEJN010000079.1 GCA_030016385.1 Clostridiales bacterium
GTTGATCAAAATAACATAATTCTATTTATGGCTGATCCCAAATTACGAATTGAAGTTACCTTTTACAAACAGTCTTAATATTTGCCATAGTCCATTTCCTTGAATCAGGAATCAATATACGAGGTATTTATATGTTGCTATATCTCACTTTATCCTGTATCGGTTATTAAATAAAGCGGTATTTGTTATCATTTTATTAAAAAACAAAAATTATTCTTAATAAGGAACGAGGGATTGACATGAAAAATTTAAAAGGAGTCTTTTGTGCATTGCTTACACCATTCACAAAAGAAAACAAGATCAACGATGAGGCATTAAAAGAGCTTGTAAGGATGAACATGGACAAGGGTGTTGACGGATTTTACGTAGGTGGAAGTACATCGGAAGCATTTTTGATGTCTCTTGAAGAACGAAAGCATATACTTGAAGTTGTTTCAGAGGAAGTTGGGGACAAATGCGCAATTATTGCCCATATCGGCTGTATAAATACAGACCAGGCAATTGAGTTGGCCAAACATGCAGAAAAAGTTGGGGTGGATGCTATTTCCTCAATAGCTCCATTTTATTATGGTTTTTCATTTGATGAGATTAAGAATTACTATTTTGACATTGTCAATAGTGTAAATGTGCCGATGATCATTTACAATTTCCCGAAAAATTCGGGCTTTTCGTTAAATTCTGAGAATATAAAGGCATTTGTCGATGATCCAAGATTCATAGGCATAAAGCATACTTCTTCGGATTTCTTTTCTCTTGAGAGGTTCAAACATCTAAAGAGGAATATGATAGTGTTTAACGGGTATGACCAGATGTTCCTGGCAGGACTGATTATGGGAGCCGATGGCGGCATAGGAAGTACGTACAACTTCATGGCTGAAAAATTTATAGCAATAAAAAGGCTCTTTGATCAGGGAAAGATCAAGGAAGCTCAGGAGATACAGACGCAGGTTAATGATATCATTAAGATCTTAGGAAAGGTGGGAGTTTTCCAAGGTGAGAAAGAGATACTAAACCTTATGGGGTTGGATTTTGGAGAATGCAGGCCTCCATTCAAGAAGATAAACGATGAAGGAAGAGAGATTCTTAAAAAGCTTATACATGATTATCTATAGATTGCCATCAGCAAAATAAGACAAAATAGGTTATGGTGATACATTTTTGGGGAAGGTATGTGAGGTCAAGATGAATACGAAAGGTCAGTCTTTTTTAAAACAAACAGATCTTTTTGAATCGGCAGGGGAAGGGTATGCTCAGATCAGAATCCCAGGAATGGTGATTACAAGGAAAGGGACGATTCTTGCTTACTGTGAAGCAAGGGATAAAACTTCAGATTGGGCCAACATCGATATATGCCTTAGAAGAAGTTTTGACGGCGGAATAACATGGGGGGATAAAGGGGTTATAGTCAGCGGTATCAGCAGCGGCCATACAATAAATAATCCGGTAATGATTGCATCAAAGGATAGTGATATTATCCATTTTTTATTTTGCAGGGAATATGCCGAATGCTTCTATTGCCGCAGCTATGATGAAGGAAATACGTGGACTAGTCCCATAGAGATTACAAATACTTTTGAAAAATTCAAACCGGAATATCCCTGGAAGGTTATTGCAACGGGTCCATGCCACGGCATTCAAACTGCCAGTCACCGTTTGATAGTACCGGTTTGGCTGGCTTTGGAGAAAGCACATCATCCTTCGGCAGTTTCTACTATATATAGTGATGATAACGGAGATACATGGAATAGAGGAGAGATCATATATGGGTCTCAGAAATTGATAAATCCTGGTGAACCTTCTGTCGTAGAGCTTATGGATGGCAGGATCATCATGAATATGAGGAATTCGTCTTCCGATAAGAGAAGGTCTGTAACAATTAGCAACAACGGGTGCGAAGGATGGTCAAGGCCTGTTTTTGATGATCGATTAGTCGATCCTGGGTGCGGCGCATCGCTTGCAAGGTATGATCAAAAAAATATCCATAAGGGAAACTGCATTCTTTTTTCCAACTGCAACAGTCAAACTGAAAGAAAAGCATTGACCATAAGGGGTAGCTGGGATAATGGAAAATCATGGTCAGCTGCGAAAACGTTGTACCCGGGCGGAGCGGCATATTCGGACATCGCTGTAAGCGCAGACGGGACGATTTACTGTTTCTATGAGCGTTTTACAGATACTGAGCCGTACAAATATCTTACCATGGCAAGATTTAATCTTCAATGGCTTACTGAATAATTACCCGTTTTTTGAATTCCATTTAAAAATTTATCGCTGCCGGATATCTCAATTAGCATGGGAAGCGCTGTCCTGGGACCGTTAAGGTGATTGTTTTATGTATGACAAATGGGACGAGCAGGTATAAAGTATGCAGCAATTGAGAGCTGCAAATGATCGAGGTGTGTGCTGTGAATAATCTTGATAAGAGGCCCAATATATTAATAATTATGTCTGATGAACATGACCCTGCTGTTACCGGGTGTTATAATCACCCTGTTGTAAAAACTCCGAACATCGATAATCTGGCAAAGGATGGAATACTATTTGAAAATGCATATTGCAATTCTCCAATGTGCGTACCTTCACGCATGTCGTTTATAACGGGAAGATATCCATGCAAAATCGACGTTTGGGATAATGGTTCACCCCTGAGGGCGGAAATACCTACCTTTGCGAATTATTTTGAAGCCGGAGGTTATGATACAATCCTTTGTGGAAGGATGCACATGATCGGAGAGGAAAGACTCCATGGTTTTGGAAAGAGATTATTCGATGATATGGAAAAGTGGAAGAGCTACAATCAGAAACCGTTAAGAACAAAAGAGGAGCGCCGAGGGAGCAATTCTCATGTCACAGATTGTGGACCCGGGAGAGGGTCATGGCAGGATTATGATAACACTGTTTCCGATCTTGGGTTGAGATTTCTAAAAGGTATGGCAAAGTATCCTCCGTCAAAACCATGGTTGATGGTCGTGGGGTTTATGTTTCCACATTTTCCTTTGATAGCGCCTAAAGAATACTTTAATATGTATTATCCGGATAATGTCATAATGCCGGATTTGAACGGCGAGACTATTGAAATGCAGCATCCGGTAATTCAACATCTGAGATATTGCTTTAGAAATGATTCGATAGTTTCAGATGAGATTACCAGAAAAGCATTAGCAAGCTATTATGCATTGATAACATATACAGATCACAATATTGGAATGTTGCTGGATGTGATTTATAATTCTTATCTGAGAGAAAATACAATTATCATTTATCTCAGCGATCATGGGGAAATGGCAGGAAAGCATGGGATTTGGCAGAAGCAATGCTTTTATGAGCCTTCTGTTAAGGTGCCCTTTATAATTAAAATTCCTAATGGCGGTAAATCCGTAAGGGTTAAAACAAATGTGAGCCTTGTGGATGTGATGCCTACTATCATGGAATTGGCCGGTATTGAAATACCGAAGGGGCTGTCAGGGAATAGCGTTATAAAGTATGCAAAGGGATATGAAGATTATAAAAGAGCTGTTTTTAGCGAATACCATGCTCAAGGCATGTTAAATGCTGGATTTATGATTAAAAAGGGGGATTATAAGTATAACTACTATGTAAATTACAGCCCGGAATTATATGACGTAAAGAATGATCTCGGTGAATTCAAGGATCTTTCTGGGCTTAAAAAATACGCAGATATTCTATCGGATATGCACGATGAATTGTTTAAAATAACAGATCCTTTTAGTACTGATAAAAAAGCTAAGGAAAACCAAAAACTAGACGGAATAGCAAGAGCATACCATAGGGAAAATAAATCGATGCCTAAAGGAGGTAATAGGACATGAATAGTAAGCCGCTGTTTATTCAGGACGATATTTTTATTTCAGGAAGGGAAGGATACCATACTTTTCGCATTCCTGCAATCATTATATCAAAAAAAGGAACTGTTCTTGCATTTTGTGAGGGAAGGAAGAATAGCGGAAGTGATGTCGGTTATATTGATATTTTGTTGAAAAGGAGTTTCGATAATGGTGAAACATGGGGGAATTTAAAGATAATAGCATCAAATCCTCCTGATACTATGGGAAATCCGTGCCCGGTAGTGGATGGCAATACGGGTACGATATGGCTTCTATTATGTAAAAATCCGGGAGATAGTTTCGGATCTTTGATAAGTGAAGGTAAGGCACCAAGGGAAGTATTTGTAATGAAAAGTACTGATGATGGAGAAACATGGTCCGAACCTGTCAATATAACAGATAAGGTAAAATTAAAAGGTTGGACGTGGTATGCGACAGGGCCATGCCACGGACTCCAGCTTAAAGGCGGCAGGCTTCTCATACCTTGCAATCATGCCGTATATAATCCTGAAACTGGAAAATCAGGTCATACCAGCTCTCATGTTATTTACAGCGATGATGGAGGGAATACATGGCAAATCGGTGGCATACTGGAGGAGAAGACTAACGAATGTGTAGCACTGCAGACAAGTGATGAGGGTGTTTATATTAATATGAGAAGTTATCATGGACAAAACAGCCGGGTGTATTCCTGGAGTTATGATGGAGGAATTACGTGGACGCCGGTAAAGTTGGACAGTACGCTTGTCGATCCTGTATGCCAGGGAAGCGCCATAAGATATCAGGATAAGGATATAATATTATTTTCTAATGCTGCCAGTACAGAAAGAAAGAATATGACTGTAAGAGCAAGTTTTGACAAATGCGAAACATGGGCGGTATCAAAGACGATTAATGAAGGGCCGTCCGCCTATTCAGATCTAGCTGTTGCACCTGATGGGACGATATTTTGCATGTATGAAAGAGGGAAAGATGGGCCATACGAAAAAATATCCATCGCAAGGTTTAATATGGAATGGCTTAAAAATAGAGACTGATAGTATTGAGTAAGGATCAGATTATCTCTGTTGACAGGGAAATTTCAGAAGAGGCTGTTTCGAAATAAAGAAATAATACGATATATTGAGTAGATCAAATTTGTGGAGTCAATATATTGTATATAAAACTTATTTCGAGACAGCCTCTTTAATTGACATCCACTTCAACGTTTACTATACTGTACATAAATTGAATTATGCTCAATTTCCGGTGCATATAAAATGAAAAGGAAGATGGTTGATATGTTTAACATTAAAGTGATGGAGGAGCTTTCCAACGCGTTTGGTCCATCCGGTTTTGAGGATGATGTCGCAGATGTAATAAAAAAGTATTCACAGGGTCTGGAGTTTGAAGGCGACAGCATGAATAATGTCTATACAAGGCTTTACGGCAATAAAGGAGACAGGCCTGTTATCATGATAGACTGCCATCTGGATGAAGTCGGTTTTATGGTACAATCGATAACATCAAAGGGGCTTATCAGGTTTTTACCGATAGGCGGGTGGGTTGTCACGAATATCCCGGCTCATGCTGTAATAATAAAAAACAGCAAGGGTGAGCTTATAAGAGGTATTACGACTTCAAGGCCTCCGCACTTTATGACCGTGACAGACAGGGAGAAAAAGCTCGATCTTGACGATATATATATAGATGTCGGAGCCATAAGCAGGGAAGAGGTTATAAATGATTTTGGCATAGAGCCCGGCGACCCTGTGGTCCCGGATGTCAGTTTCAGATATAACGAAAAGAATGGAATATTGTTCGGTAAAGCATTTGATGACAGGGTAGGCTGCTTTTGCCTGATTGAGATAATGCAGAAATTGAAGAAGGAAAATTTGGATATCGATGTGGTCGGAGCATTTGCCGCCCAGGAGGAAGTAGGAGCCCGTGGTGCAGAGGTAACTGCACGATGCGTAAAGCCGGATCTGGCAATAGTGATTGAGGGTTCCCCTGCAGATGATATTTATTATGATGAGTATGCCGCCCAGGGCTGCCTTAAAAAAGGAACACAGATAAGGCATATAGACAGATCAATGGTCAGCAACCCCCACTTTATAAGATTTGCAAAGGAACTGGCAAATGACAAAAATATCGCATATCAGAGCGCTGTCCGCGCACAAGGCGGCACCAATGCCGGCAAAATACATGTTGCAAATAAAGGCGTTCCGACACTGGTCCTTGGGATTCCGGTAAGGTATGCACATACGCATTATTGCTACTGCGCAATGTTTGACATTGATGCGACTGTAAATCTCGCAACAAGTGTGATTAAAAACCTTAGCAGCAGAAAAATAGGGGAGTTATTAAAGCAAATATAAGTAAATTCCGGGCAAATTGGAGTTTGTAGAATATTTGACATGAATATTTTAAACAAGTATAATTATTTTGGGGAATGATACGAAAGATGAAATTGTTTTCTAATTGGATATGTATGAGCTAGTGATTTCAAATTAAACATGGGGGGTGATTTAATTTGAAACATTTACTGGATAAAATCAAAACGGAATCGACTGTAGGGACAATTGTAAGATTACTGTTTTTAGTATCTGCAGTTTACAGCATTATTACAAAAAATACTCTGTACTTTTTGATTGCGGCGGCGTCTTTTTTGCTGACATATATGCCTGAATTATTTTCGCAGATAACCCATATATCCCTGCCATCGAGTTTTAAATTAATAGTGGTTCTCTTTATATTTGCTGCTAATTATCTGGGAGAATTGCATTCATATTATAATAAAATCTGGTGGTGGGATATATTCCTACACACATCTTCGGGAATTTTTGCAGCTTTTGCCGGGTTTTTGATTGTTTATATAAAAGAAAATGAACAGGCTCCGTCATCTACTCCTAACTTTTTGTTTATAGCTCTATTTGCTCTGAGCTTTGCGGTGCTTTCAGGTACGTTATGGGAAATATATGAATTTTTAATTGACAAGTCCTTCGGATTGAATATGCAGCGCGGAAGCCTTACAGATACGATGACGGATCTTATAGCCGATACTTCAGGAGGGCTGCTGACGTCTGTAAACAGTTATATCTATATGAAATACTGCACGAACGACTTGTTTAAGAAAATGACAGTGGATTTTCTGAAATTGAACCACAATTTTTATAACAAACTTACAGACAGTAATTATAAATCAGAGGCAGGATCGAAATATTACCAAACGCTGAATTGAAGAAATAGAAGGATTGATTACAAAAGCAACTTTTATTTATAATAATATCTTTGCAGAGATTGATTCTGCATCTAAATTTTCAATAATATCGATTCTATGTAGAAAGCTGAATGCTGAATTAAAAAGATCAGTCATTCAGCTTTTTTTCATGTCTTTGCAAGGATAATTTTACTATTTTAGATCAGTAGGTTGGAAGTTACTTTTTTCAATTAATTAAATTTATAAAAAATTATAAAGTATCTTGCGCATTGACGGACATCATGATATATTATATTTATCGTGTGATATATCACGAGAAATATCAAGCAAACTTTCCACCTTCTTTTTTGGAAAAGTTAAAAAAGAATGGAAAAAAGATATATCACAATAGAATAAATATTTTACTATAGATGGAATTGAGGGGAAAATTATGAGTTCATCACTTGCTAGTTCCATATATGAAAAATTGCTCAAGAAGATATTGAATAATGAAATACCGGCAGGAGAGTTTATAAACCGGCGTGAAATTGCCGAACAAATGAATGTGAGTGTGGCACCTGTGATGGAGGCAATGATATTGCTGGAAAATGACGGGTTGCTTGAAACAATGCCGCGAAAGGGTACTCGTGTTTCGCTTGTATGTAATGAAGATATTTCAGGATATCTTGTAGTGAGAGAAGCATTGGAATGTACGGCGGCAAGAATGATATGCGGCGAAAAGATTGCGGATGCAATGGATGATTTGATTCCGCTTGCCCGTGCGGTTGATGCATCACCGCACAGGTCGATGACATATTTCCGTAAAGATTACGAATTTCATACTTCTCTTGTCAGATTATCCGGATGCGAGATTCTTGAAAAAGAACATGAACGCATTACCAAGCTGGGCCTGTTCTATAACACCAATAAGCTTGTCAGTCCCAACGATGCAGCTACGCGCTACAGCCATGTGGAACTTTTAAATCAACTGAAAGAAGCTGATCCGGACAAAGCTTATTCCATTATGCGAAGTCATATCATCAGTGGGAAAGGTTCATTGGTTATTACAAGGTAGATATATATCTAAAACAATTCGTCAGATAAAAAATGCATAATTGTCATATAACGGTCCGGTTCAGGATATCAGAACAGATGGAGTGCATACAAAGTATTCTTCAAATATAAAAAAGACCGGATAAATGGCATATAAATCAACAGGGAGGTTGTTTATTTTGATATATAAACGAACGGCACAAATGCTGGAACAGTATGATGCAGTCGTGGCAGGCGGGGGCCCAGCGGGAACTGCAGCGGCTATTGCATCTGCAAGGCATGGATGCAGGACATTGCTTCTGGAAGGCACCGGATGCGTAGGAGGGACTTCAACCTCGGGCGCCCTTCCTTTCTGGTTGGGATATATGAATGGGTCAATACCATTTCCATGGATGATAAAACGAGGATTGCAGTATAAGGACCTTCCTCGCCCCCGCCGGGCCGTCGGTGGCATTTTTGAGGAAGCCATGAATCGAATTAAAGAGCAGCATGGCAGAGACGGACCTTGTAAACTATCTCAGACCGATCGTCATCCCGGGTTGGACCGGCTGGGATGTCATGATGAATTCACATTTGACATAGAAATCGGGAAATGACGAATCATATTGGTCATTGCAAAAGTTGGACGGCCATATGGCATATCACCAGGAAAATATGTCAATACCTTTCACATGTACATGGCTCCATGTATTTGAAACAAATGTGGAAGTTACAGCTCATGTTAAAGTCAATGCCATATCCTCCGAAAGCAAGGTAGGACTTTTGGTCCGCCTTACCGCGGAGGATGCCTGGATTAAAGCGGGGTATGATTTTGCCTGTGGGAAATGGTATATTGCCGACAGAAGGGGGAAGGACTTCCCAGAGCAAGTGTTCTATTCAGAGGCTGCTTCTTATTACCATACCGGAGAGAAGGCTGTTTTGCGGATAAGAGCGGTTGGCAATCATGTTACGCTTTTTTGTAATAATAGTGAAGTTGTTACAACAGAGCAGGCCGGTCAGGTCACGACCGGCAGAGTCGGACTGTTTACGCAGTATGCCGATGCATCGTTTGAACATATATCGATATCTTTGCTGAGCGGACAGGGACGGATAGAAAAAGCTGTTTTAGAGCAGTATCTGCTCCCGAGGGATGAATATACCGAAGGAGCTTCCCTATTTTGGTATAACGATAAATTAGCGCTGATAAATGTCTATGGTGAACTATTTCTCTCTTTCGATCAGGGTAGGACATTTCGGAAAGCTGTAGAGGCGGAAACAGAAAAGTATCGATTTTTTGTACAGTCGCAGCGTACCCAGTATATACGTCTGCACAGCGGGCATATTCTAAAAATCGATAATTACAATGGAGGAAAGGCATATCTCTCCAAGGATAACGGGATTACAAGCGAAATGGTGGGACAATTATGGCGGCAGGAAGGACTTCCGAAAACATGGAAATTTCATGGCGGTATGAATGATATGTTGAAAGAGGTCCATCTATCGGATGGGCGATATCGGGTCTTTTACTGCGCAGATGTACGTGCCTATGGAAACCCCGAGGGGAAAGGAAAAATCAATTATCACTGGGATGAAATCTATTATACAGATGATGAGGGCCATACCTGGCGGAAAAGCCAAATGGACACCCGTGCTGTTTCCGCCATGAACCACATTTGCGAATCTCGAATCGTCGGCTGTTCGGACGGCAGCCTTCGGATGTATTGTACTTGGAACGAATCCAACTGTATGCGATTTTTTGTTTCCCGTGACAACGGGGAAACATGGGAACGGGAACAAGCGATGCCTCAAATGAGATGCGCCCGTTCTTCCCATGACCTGCACGAAGATCCCTATGAACCTGGAACCATTTATATGGTATTTGTTTATTGCAAGCAGGACAAGGTGAAAAATCCTCTTCCTCGTGCCCGCCTTTCCCTGATTCGGACAAGAAACGGAGCGGATTGGGAATATCTAATGGATGTCTGGCGATGGGATGATACTGATGATGGGCGAAAGCCAAACATCAATCAAATCGTGGATCCTTCAATTACAGTCACTAAGGATTACTTGTTTGTATTATCCGGGCGTTCCGATTATGCGGGTGATTATTTTCATAACCAGCAACGCCAGCAGATTGTAAAGATACGAAAATCGGATCTTATCCCATATGAAAAATGGCCGGATGAGTATCCGGTGGATTCGAAAGAGATTACTTGTATCGATGTCCATGGACCTGACAAGACGGTATATCGGCAAAATGAAAATCTGGATCTTGCCGGGGGATTTATTATTGTTCATTATTACGATGGCACGGCAGAAAAAGTCTCCTTGGATGCGGAGGGAGTTGCCTTACGGGAAGTGGATCTATCCGTCAATTATACGTCACATTTTGAGCAGCCTGATATGAGTTCCTGCGGCAAAAAATGGATAAGGGTGGATTTTCACGGCTTTGCGGATCATTTTGAAATAAAAGTTTTACCTTAATCAGTATTCGAAATAACGCATCCCGGTAGCTTTAATGAAGACTATAAAATATAAAAGTCAGGACCGATAAAAGAAAATTCAGTAGTGATATGGTGGTTCTTCCTGACAGTGATGTCATGGTTTTCTATGGAAGCTGTTATTTCAACGGTTGAATGAGCAAAGAAGCCAGCGGTGTCCGTTTTTCTCCGGATTTGGTTGTTGAACCAAATCCCTATAAAACAAAACTTCAATTCGTAATTTGAAATCAGGCATAAATAGGATTATATTATTTTGAGCGACAAATGAGTGCTTAAAATAACATGGAGCTCATATTACGAATTGAAGAAAACAAAAAATAGCTTGAGTTTCCGCAAACTGTAACTAAAAAATGAATGGATCTGTTCGAAATGCCAATCCGTTCATTTTCTAAGCAATATACGTTGATGTTCTTGCAATTGGGCGTACTTTAATAAGCCCCGCCGAAACCGGACTTTTTAAGAAGAGTGTTTATTATCTATTCAGGTGACCAGCTTAAGGCAAAGTTGGCGATATGCAGGACGTTTTGTTCTGAACCAGAGCCTGACGCCTGCCTTAGCATGGATGAGTATGCCTGAGACACCTTTCGCCAGCCGATAAAAGCAGAAATGAACCTTTTCTTTTATCGGGTTCGCTTGTCGTATAATGGAAACCTTCATGGCACTTGTTTCTGGCTTCATAGATATGTGAGCCAGGAATGCCATGCATAGGGTTATGTAAAAATTCAGTGCATTGATGGC
>JASEJN010000080.1 GCA_030016385.1 Clostridiales bacterium
GTACTGAAGCGGTGACGCTTCGGCAGAGTAAGTCACTGCCCATATTAGCATTTTTTAGTTTGGCATAAACTTTATTATAGGGTTTATGCCACTATCATGGGGGTGTAGCTCAGCTGGGAGAGCACCTGCCTTGCAAGCAGGGGGTCATCGGTTCGAATCCGTTCATCTCCACCATTTTATGAGCCACTAGCTCAGCTGGTAGAGCACATGACTTTTAATCATGGTGTCCGGGGTTCGACTCCCCGGTGGCTCACCAGAAGATCAGGCATATAGCATGTCTGGTCTTTTTTAATATATACTTTTTCGATCGACATATCGCATCTCTTGAAAACCTGCAAATCAAATTTTGTTTATGTTTAAAAAATAACATAAAATTCAAATAAAGTTTTAAAAAGTAAAACAGTATATAATATTCCTTATATGCTATAATATACTGGTTATATAATACAGATATGTGATGCATAATACTATTGCAAAGAAAAAACATTTATGAAATTTCTTGATATTAAATATGTAAAGATTTATGTAGTTTGTTAAATTCATATTGATACGATTGCAATTATCGGAGATTTTTTTACATAAACTGAAAGGAGGTGAACTATTATGCCAGATTATAATACTTCTGATCGTAAAGGAGTTAGCAAGAGGTTCACTCAGGAGACAGCTGGAGAAGTTGGTGTTCAACTTTCTGACTATAATCCAGAATTAAAAGCAAGAGATGCAGGACGTGTTGGAGGAAGAATCACACAAAAGCTCGTTGACGCTGGTAAAAATCAGCTTGGTGAATTTTCAAAGTAACTTAGATTTATATATTTTTTTAAAGGTAGGTATATTTGCCTACCTTTAACTATGCCAGTAAGACAGCATGTATTATGAGTTACTGTTTATTCCAGTATAGCTAAAAAATAAATAACAGTTGAATAAAAATACATAATTGCAAAAATATACATTAAATAATTAAAAAAATAGTGGGCAATATAATTAATGCAAGGATAATGAATCCTTGAAAAAACAATGTGGGAGGGGATTATATGCCAGCAATGGTAAATAAACAAGATTTATATAATTCTGATCGTAAAGGTGTCAGCAAGAGATTTACTCAAGAAATAGCAAGCGAAGTTGGAGTTCAACTTTCAGACTATAACCCTGATCTTAAAGCAAGAGATGCAGGACGTATAGGTGGAAGAATCACTCAGAGGCTTGTTGAAGCAGGAAAGAGCCAGCTTGGTGAATAATAGAATTATTGTAGAATAGATAGAAATCAATAACAAAAGGTAGGCATTTTGCCTACCTTTTGTTATTGAAAATAAGACATACGCCCTCTGAAGAATTTTTTAAAAAATGTAGAGAAATTTTGTCCAATAGGGTAGAATTATTATGATATAATACGGAGTGAGGGTGGCTTTTTCTGTGAAAGACGATGAAAAACATGAAAAATTTTTTGATAGAAAACTTTTATATTATGGCAAAGTTGCATTTGTAGTCGCTACAGCCATATTTATAAGTTATTTTACAATTAAAAACTTAGATACAATAGCCGTATACATAGCAGGAGCTGTAAACAAGTTTTTTAAGGTATTGACGCCGCTTATTATCGGGGTAGTATTGGCATTCCTTTTCAACAGGCCTGTCATGTTTTTTGAAAAATTTTTTGGAAAGATAAAAATAAAAAGAAGCCTTAGCATAATACTTTTATATTTGATAATAATAGGTGCTATTACGCTTATCTCAATATTTATCATTCCAGGAATAGAAAAGAATATAATCCAGCTTACCAATATAGATTTGCCTGATTATTCAAATATAATAGTTGAAGACTTCGACAGATTAAAAAAGCTCCTTAGTTCTACAGGGTTGACTGTGGATAGCGGCAGTATTGAAAAATATATTGCACGATTTACTAATATATCATCCGTTGTCCTGGGAAATATAATGGGATTTATAAAAGGCCTGACAAAGGGTATTTTTAATTTTATACTTGCAATGATACTTTCCTTTTACATATTGCAGAAAAAAGAAAAGATATTGGGTTCAATAAAAGAGGTAATCCTCTTATTCAACAATCATAAAATAAGCGACCCGATTATCCAGCAGGTTAAAGAGTTCAATACCATATTAAACGGATACATCTCAGGAGTATTAGTTGATGCGGTAATTGTTCTCATAATGGCCATGATAGGCTTAAAGATTATAGGGCATAAGTACTTCCTTCTTATGGGCGTACTTGTGGGACTGCTAAATTTGATACCATATTTCGGATCGATTGTAAGCACTATAATTGCAGCCTTGCTTGCACTTTTTCAGGGGCTGCCCGAAGTTTTTTATACGGTTGTCATGCTTGTAATAATACAGCAGATAGATGGGAACATAGTACAGCCAAGGGTTATAGGCAATAAAGTAGGACTTGAGCCCCTTTATGTAATAACCGCCATACTTGTGTTTGGCAGTTACTGGGGATTGCCCGGGATGATACTTGCCGTACCTTTTACAGCACTAATCAAGGAAATACTAAAAAGTATTATGAACAGAAGAAAGGAACAGCTAAGATACAGGGAACAAACAAAAAATACCAATTAGATACTATTTAGAACGAACCCACAGGATATTTTACACTATTTATCTTTGCATATTTCATCTTTGTATTGTTCCAGGATATAGTCTTCATCCCTGTACTCAAATGGCTCATCCTTTAAAATCTGTTCAATTATTTTAATCAATGTTTTATCCTTTATGCTTTTTTCTCTCTTAGCCCTAAGCTCGAATAAAAACTCTACGGCATCATACAGATTTTTAAACTCGTATTCCTCCACTTCTTTTTTTAATTTCCTTTTTTTCTTATCAAGGTTTAATTTTGTAAATTTTTTCGATTCCCGCAGCATCTTATCAAACTCATCCATAAATAAGTTTCCTCCCGTTAGATTACTTGAATATATCACTTAACGATTTTAATCCTGTTAAACGGAAATAATAATACCTGAGCTTTACCCACTAAATCGTCTGCAGGTATGTAGTGGTTTTTCCATTCTCTTGCATCAAAAGAGTCGCGCCTGTTATCACCCAAAAAAAAGTAACTATTTGCAGGAACTTTAAAAGTACCGGACTTACCTCCGTTTTGTATAACATATGGTTCGCTTTTATGTTTACCGTTTATGTACAATTCTCCATTCTCTTTTATATCTACCATATCGCCTGGAAGACCTATGAGCCTCTTTACAAGTACTATCCCGAGCTCTTTTGAATTAAATACTATTATATCTCCTCTTTGCAGCTTATTTGTATTATATATTCTGGTTACAGCAATCCTGTCTCCGATTTTTATAGTCGGGTACATCGACGAACTCGGGACTTCGATCATAAAAAATAATGTTTTGTTTATGATTATTGCGATTAAAATAGCTGCTGCTATAGGCAAAAGCCAATCCTTCATTATATTAACTCCTGTACTGTTATTTTTTATATCTTTCATGTGCGGTACCACCCATCGAATTTTTTTGAACTTCCATTATATTACGCATTTTAAAAGCTAAGATTTCTTATTCTCCTATACCATTTTAATAAATTGCACAGTCCATGTCCATAAGATTATTTAATATTCTCCCGGTCAAAAGCTTTAAGGAATATCGATGAATGCCCTTTTGCCTTATTTTGCATATATTAAATATGAGATAATAAAATGGACGGGAGCATGTTAAATTGGCGCTTTTCTCAGGTGAGGAGAATTTTTTCAGGCATATTGTGATGTTTATCGTTATCCTTGCGCTGTTAGGGTTTATTCTGATATTATTTGGTCATACTGATATATTTTCAGGTATCTTTTTATTATTTCTTTCGATTTTTATAAACTATATAAAATCGTCGGGACTCTTTATTGTAAAATCAAGGATGTACTGGAATGACAAACATGTAACGTTAATCGACATAGCATTATCTCTGGCGGTAATTGCTCTGTTCGGTTATAAGTTTATAAATATTTATTCGAAAAATATTTTTTCTATAATAATATATAGTGGTTTTTACTTTATTTATATAGTGTATATATACTTTTCGTATAGATCACGGTGACAGAATATATGGAGTGCATATTTTATACTGAAATAATATTCTTCAGATGATTTTGATATATGCAATGCATGTAAAAACGCGGTAAAAATAGTGGAACAAGTCGGCATATGCATACGTCTAAAAGATGTAGTGGTATATATAAATATATTAGTTAATATATGGTATGATTTCTATATAGAGTATAAAAAGGTAGAGGGGGAAAAGTAATGAAAGCCAGGTTCATGAGGGTAATAATATTTTCAATGGCCTTGGTTCTTTTTTTATGTACAAGTGCTTCGGCAGAAAATAAAGGGGATATCAAATTCGATATACAAATAGGTTATGGTGGAGTATTTAAATTCAACAATATGGTTCCTGCCATTGTAGAGGTTGAAAACGGTGGCGGGAATATAGCAGGGGAACTTCAAGCCGAGATTCCAAACACAGATAACATGCTTACCATATATTCTGTACCTGTAAGTATATCAAGAGGTACTACTAAAAAATATCAGCTTGATTTGCCTTTAACATCTTATGGAAATATAACATTCAATCTTACAAAGGGAAAGGATGTAATATACAGGCAGAAGGCTTATATAAGCGGAGGATTGAGCCAGAATACATACTTCATAGGCATATTGAGTGACGATTTTGATTCGGTTAATTATTTCACTGATGCTAGACAGGATAGCGAAAGCGTAAAATTGGATGAAGACAACTTCCCCGAAAGCATCGAAGAAGCACAGATGTTCAACGCCATAGTTGTAAATAATTTTGATACATCAAAGCTTGACAAAAAAAAGTATGAAATATTGAAAGAATGGGTGCGACGAGGAGGTTTGCTTATAATAGGGACAGGACCTTCATATTCAAAGTCGCTATCTGCATTTAAGGATGGTTACATAACCGCAAAAATCGGTGGCATAAAGAAGATTTCAACGAATGCTTTGTATTCGTTCGTGGAAAAGAGCAGCAGCGCGCCTCTAAACATCGACATACTTGATATGGATATAGAAGGTTCAATACCATTGATAAAAGATGGGAACAATAATATTGCCCTCCGGATTGGCAAGGGCAGGGGAAATATAGTGGTATCATTGCTTGACTTCGGATTAAAGCCTATTTCGGACTGGGATGGGAATAAACCGTTTGCCTCAAATATTATAGCAGCCTTTCCGTACCAGAGCAATAGCAACCCGAATGGAAAATATGGTATGGGATCTTATTCCCTAATCGGAGGCTTGAAAATTATTCCCGATATTTACTACCCTAATCCGATGCTATATCTGCTTATATTTGGAACTTATATATTTCTTATAGGGCCTGTAAATTATCTCGTGCTGAAAAAGAAAGACAGAAGGGAATTCATGTGGTTTACAGTGCCGGCGTTATCCATAGTTTTTGCGTTTGTAATGTATATAGCGGGTTCATCTACGAGAATGAATAAGCCTATAGCAAATATAGTTTCAATAATGGATTTGTCCAATGGCGGACTAAATATTGAATCTTATGCAGGCATATTTACGCCGTATAAGGGCTCTATAAAAGTGCAGGCAGGAGATGGAATGGATATAAAACCTCCTATCGGGATAAGTTCAGGGCCGGGCAATTACAATATTAGTGCAGATAAAGCCGTTGTTGATTCCAAATATATTTTTGCTTCAAAAACAACAGCAGAGTTCTATAAAAATAAAATATGGGACATGAGGGTAACAGGACTTGATATAAATATTCCTAAAGCAGAAAAGGTTGACTGCAGTGTAAACTATGCCGATGGGGCTTTTGCAGGTTCAGTCAAAAATGATACGTGTTTTGACTTTGATGAAAGCTATATAATAGGCTCTAACTGGTATATTTCAACAGGATCTGTTAAAAAGGGCAAAACAAAGGAAATAACAAGTTCACCTGTTGATTTTAACTCTCCAGAAGACCTTGTCTGGAGCATATATCCTGTTGTGAAAGAGTATCGTATGAGCGCAGGAAGGTTCGACTCTAAGGATATCTTCAAGCTAAAGCAGGCAAGTCTTGCCTCCAGTCTTATACAGTACATAATAACATCCGATAAATTTAAAAATATAGGGATGAAATTTGTGGCCCTGAGTCGGTCGCAGATAGAAGGAAGCTTGATTGTAAACGATAATGAAATCAAAAAAAATGAAACCTTGATGGTGATATCCAATGTCAATGCCACATTTAAGAAGGGTAATGAGGCCGAATACCCGAAAGGATATTTATCGCCTGTATCCACAACATCGAATTTCAAGGAGTATAATCCATATGATAACTCATATATGGGAAAAGGCGATATGGAGGTTGATTTCAAGGTAGATGGGAATGTAAGCATAAAAGAAGTCCATGTGGAATGCACTACAAGCATAAAGCCATCGTCCAATGCTGGTTTAAAGGAATACCTGTGGGACAATAAAACAAGTTCCTGGGAAGAAAAAGATCTTTCAGCGTATAATTTAAGCGGTCAGGATATATCGAGATACATAAGCGGCAATGTTATTAAAATAAGAATCGTATCTGCGAACGCCAGTGCAAATATAAAATTGCCTCAAATAGCCGTGAAAGGGAGTGCTAAGTGATGCTTGAGATAAAGAACCTCTGCAAGAGGTATGGGAAATTTAACGCTCTCGATAATTTGTCGCTCAGTATTGACGAGGGGGAGATATTCGGGTTCGTAGGCCCCAATGGTGCTGGAAAGACGACAGCTATGAAAATAGTATGCGGGCTTTTATCACCGACATCCGGAAAGGTATATATAGATGACTCGGATATAATAGAGGATGTAAGGAAGGCAAAATCGAAGATAGGGTATATGCCCGACTTTTTTGGAGTCTATGATAACTTGAAAGTGGACGAATATCTGCAATTTTATGCCTCTATTTATGGCATAAAAAAAGCTGAGAGTAAAAAAATAACAAATGAACTTTTAGACCTTGTCGGGCTATCCGATAAAAGCCAGGAGTATGTCGACAGTCTGTCAAGGGGCATGAAGCAGAGGCTGTGCTTTGCCCGCTGCCTTGTACATAACCCAAGGCTTCTGGTGCTCGACGAGCCGGCTTCTGGCATGGACCCTAAATCAAGGATTGAGATGAAGGATATATTAAGAACATTAAAAGATATGGGCAAAACCATACTTGTAAGCTCCCATATACTTTCTGATCTTGCAAAGCTCTGTACGACAATCGGAATAATAGATCATGGAAGGATAGTCGCGCAAGGAAGCGTAGATGAAATCAATGCAAGGGTACATGGAAGGAGAACCATAAGGATAAAGCTGAAGAGAAAAACCGATGAAGCCTTACGACTTTTAAGAGAGTTTATAACCATAGATAAGGTATCCATCGAAAGGGAATATATCGAGGCAGGCTTTACAGGAGATGATAATGAACTTCGTGCTATACTGGAGCGTCTGATAACATGTAAGATCCCCGTAATCACCTTTACGCAAACTGAAGGAAACTTAGAAGATATATTTATGAAGGTCATAGGAGGCGCAAATACACGATGAATATAAATCCCGTATTTTTAAGGGAATTGAGGGTCAGGATGAGAGGCTGGAAATTACCTGCCATAATTGTAATATATCTTGCTATAATGGCATCTGTTTCGATTTTTATGCTTAAAATAGGGACAGGGAAGGATCTTTCTTTCATATATGTAAATCCGGATAAATTCACTGCAACTTATACATATCTGTCCATAATACAGTTTATGCTCATACTCTTTATTGCCCCTTCATTGACAGCCGGAGCAATTTCAGGTGAGAGGGAGAAACAGACTCTGGATATTATGCTTAGCACTCCCCTTTCTCCGATATCTATTATATTTGGCAAATTATTGTCATCCATAAGCCAGATAATGCTTCTTATAATTGTTTCTCTTCCTGTATTCTCAGTGGTGTTTTTGTTCGGAGGGATATCGCTTCTGGATATGGGAGAACTTTTTGCCTTTTACATTCTTACGGCTTTAACACTTGGAGCCTTAGGCTTGTTCTTCTCGACGTTCTTCAAGCGGTCTTCCGTATCTGGTGTAGCATCATACGGAGCAATGGCTTTTTTAATCCTCGGGACTTTATTGCTCTCTGCAATGTACATGTACTCTTATGTTGAAAGAACAGGAAAACCGATGGCATTTACTCCTATCCTGCTTTATATAAATCCTATGGCAGGTTTTGCCTCACTATTAGCTGACCAATTCGGTACGGGAATTTCAGTCATGAGGTTATTTGGAAATTCTGTCAGTGCTAATGCCGGAGGAATGCCACTGTGGGAGGGAAACATGATATTTGACGGCTGCATAATAGTGATAACATTGCTTTTATCTATAGTAAAGATAAATCCCGTGAGAAAAAATATATTTAAAAGGAGGCCGTCATGAGCAGCATCGATAATCAGTTTATAGCTTCTATAAAAGCCTTTAAGAGAAGGATATGTGCATCATCCATAATAAAATATGCCATGCTTTTTTCATCATATGCACTTGCAGCGGGTCTTCTTATATATATAGTTTCCATATTTTTACCCATATATGGTGTTTATATGAAGTGCGGATATTTACTTGTGATATTTATAGTTTTCGGGATAGCTTTTGGAATATATAAAAGTCCCGGACTAAAGGAGGTTGCATTAAAGATAGATTCCATAGGTCTTAAAGAACGCGTGGTGACAGCTATGGAGCTTATAGGGGATGAATTTTCCATGGCGATGCTGCAAAAAAAGGATGCACTGGAACATTTAAAAAATGTAGGCTCCAAAAAGATACCGCTGCTTCCTGATAAGAAATATATCATGCTGTGTTTTATTCTTTTTGTCTCTCTGGCAGCAACGGGTTTCATTAAAAACCCAATGGGTGATATCGCTAAAATGAGGCATAACTTTCAGGTAGAGAAAGATGGCCAAATATCTTCTGTAGAAAAGATAGAGAAGGAGCTGAAAAATAGCAATGCCCTTACTACTGAGGATAAAAGGGAGATAGAGGAAAAACTAGCTGAGCTAAAAAAAGAAATAAATGAATCAGAGAGCATTGAAGAGGTAAAAAAAGCTTTAAACAGAGGGCAGAAAAAGATTGAACTGTCTAAAAAGAAATATGATGCAAGCAAAGAGGATCTTCAAAAAGCTATAGATATATTTTCTAAAACAAATGAAACTGAAAAGGTGGCGGATGCCATGGAAGGCAGCGATGCCAAAGCGTCATCGAAAGAAATAAAAAAACTCTCCGAAACTTTGAAGAATATGGATGGTAGCAGTAAAAAAAGAATTTCAAAAGATTTCAAAGACATTTCATCAAACCTTAAAAGCACCGATGGGCTTGAAGAATCCTTGAATAAAGCGGCAGACGATATTGATGCAGAAGGAAGCATAAGAGAGGATGATCTTGACAACCTTGCAAATAGTCTTGAAAGTCTGGTTCGAAGGTCTAATGCATCAGATGCCGTAAAAAAGATAACGGATGATTATGAAAATATGAATGGAGGCGAGAAAGGAAACGGCGAGCAAAATCAACAGGAAAGTGTGGGAGCACCGGATGGAGGAAGCGGAAAGGAAGGGGCATCAGGTGAGTCAGGGCAAAACAGCAAAGGCCAAGGGGCAAGCGGCAGTAGTGGCTCCGATGGTGAAGACATGACTCCTCAAGGAACGGATGGCAATTCCATAAGCCATAAGGATGGTTCTGAGAAAAAGGTTGGAGAGTATGAAAAAGTATATGCTCCTGAAAATCTTGGAGGAAACGGTGAACAGTCATACATTTCCGGAAAACCATCGGGAAGCGGAAATGTGGATGTGGAGAAGTCGGATTATGATAATGCAGACAGGGGAGAGAGCATACCATATAATAAAGTATACGGTGAGTACAAAGAACAGGCTATGGAGGATATAGGGTCTTCCAGAATACCAAATGGTATGAAGGAGATAGTAAAGGGTTATTTCAGTTCTCTTGAAGAATAGGAGAAAAACTATGGATATAGACGAAAAAACAATAGAGGGAGTAATAGATACCATAAACAGGTCTGAAATGGAGATATCAAAGGGCATAATAGGACAAAAGGATGTCATAAGAACGGTTTTGATGGCGGTATTTTCAGGTGGTAACATACTCCTGGAAGGAGTACCAGGTCTCGGGAAAACTCAGCTTGTAAAAACTCTAGGGGAAGTCCTGGATCTTTCCTTTTCAAGAATACAGTTTACACCCGATTTGATGCCTTCAGATGTCGTGGGAACAAGCATAATCATAAAAGATGAGCGTGGAGACAACAGGTTTGAATTCCAGAGAGGTCCTATTTTCTCGAACCTTGTACTGGCAGACGAAATAAACAGGGCGACCCCTAAAACCCAGTCGGCACTTCTTGAGGCCATGCAGGAGCATACTGTAACCAGCGGAAGGAAAACATACATTCTTTCGGAGCCTTTTATGGTTATTGCGACTCAAAATCCCATTGAAATGGAAGGAACATATCCACTACCGGAGGCGCAGCTTGATAGGTTCATGTTCAAACTGGACGTTAAATTTCCAACACTTGGAGAGCTTATGGATATAATGGATGTGACAGTTACAAATAGAAAAGTTGAAATAGCAAAAACAGTAACGGGAAGGGACATATTATATATGAGGAAGGTTATAAGGGATGTGCCTATAGCAAAGCCTGTACAGGAATACGCATTGAAACTTGTACTTGCGACCCATCCCGATATTGAAGGTTCTCCGGATATATGTAAAAAATATGTAAGATTTGGAGCAAGCCCAAGAGGCGCTCAGGCGATTATAGCATCCTCCAAGGTAAAAGCACTGATGGAGGGAAGATATAATGTTTCTTTTGACGATATTAAATATATGGCATACCCATCATTAAGGCACAGGATATTTCTAAATTTTGACGCTGTAGCCGACGGCATTACGGCAGACAAAGTGATAGATAAATTGCTTGATGATGTTGAGGAATTATAACAAAATTTTATCTGTTGCATAAGGTTAAAAGGATAAAATAAATTCAATCTATTGTGCTACCTGACAAATTACTGGTAAAAGGAATATTATACCAATATCT
>JASEJN010000081.1 GCA_030016385.1 Clostridiales bacterium
GTTGCTCAAAATAACATAATCCTATTTATGCCATATTTCAAATTACGAATTGCAGATAAGATATTATCAATCGCCTACATTTACGAGGATTCCGAGGCAATGTTGCCGTCAAATGTAGGATATGCCGTTCAGAGCTGTTCAAACTATATGATTTCCGATGGTTTACCGGAATCATACATAAAATCTGCTCTCACTTTGTTCAGACTTACAGGCAAGGGTTTTCCGTTTTCAAGGGATATGAAAATGGTACCAACAAGAATTGATGCCTGTTAGCGGTGTAACAACTGATTATTATCAATACATTTTATTTATTAAGGGAAGCAAACCCGATACGCCTTTGGATAAACAGTAGCGGTAAATTTACAACTTTTTTCAACCAATCTTACAAACACCAAACTTTTGTTAACCGTCCCCGTACTTACTTACCGTCGGTAACATTGAAAACTGTTAAAAAATTCTTAATTTTTTTCCTATTATTTTCTTAAAATTTGGATTATACTGATAAAAAGATCATTTATAAGGGGAGATATTGTAATGGATAACAAAATACAGGAGAAAAAAGTTACCGGTTATGCAGTAGGCCACAATAGAAAAAAATATAACATCGCATCACTTGTCATTCTTGGAATTATATTATCAGTACAGGTTGTAATCTTCTTCAATGAAATAATATTAAGCCTCAAGTCTTACAAGCCGGTGAGGGGGATGTCAGGCTCTTCATGGGTAGGATTCAGCAATTTTAGTAACATTTTTCGATCTGATTTGGCTTTCAGCAGGATATTGCAGAATACCATTGTTTTTAACCTGCTTTTTTGTATTATAGTTTTTTTAATTGCTCTTATAATAGGCTATATTGTTCTTGCTCTTCCCAAAGGAGGAATATTGAGGTGCATACTGGCAATATTATGCGTGTTTCCGCTCTTTTTGCCTGCCGAGGTTTACGCAGGATGGTTTATAAACCTTTTGGGTTCCGGACCCTTCATGAATCCTTCGGCGATTACTTTCATCCATCCTCTGCTTTCCGCCATAAAATACGCAGGCATACCGATCATGCTGATATATATTCTGGATGAAATCCATGAGGAAAAGGATCCTTCCCTTTCACTTAAGGTATCGGGACTATTTTCCATAGTATCCCTGGCTTTTATCGCTAACAGCTGTTTTTCCCTGACAAGGGCCATATATAATCCATTAACCTACGAATCCCTCGACATGCTTGATACGTATATGTACAGGAAAGGCTTCATGCAAATGGATATAAGCCAAAATTCCGCTTTGGGAGTCATACAGACATTAATAACCTTGCTTTCCTTCGCGGTCTTGTTTATACCTGTAAAGCATTTGTTTTCAAGGACTTTTAAAAAAAGTAAAATAAAAATCAAGCCGGAAAACATAGCTAAAAAATCGATTTCATCTATAATAGCCATCGTAATTTTTACTATAATCTATTTTCTTCCATATTGGGCAAACGGGCAAAGCTTTGATATGAACACTCCAAAGCCGCCTATTGCATCACCCATAATTTATTACCTGCTTCTATCTCTTATTTCAGCTTTAATCGCATCAGCCCTTGCAGCCATAATAGGCAAAAGTTTCATCAGCTCCAGCAAAAAAGTTGTAATTGCCGCTGTCGTTTTGCTGTCCTTGATGACAGTTCTTACAGCAAAGCCAATCAATTTTTACCAATATCTGATGGTAAGAAAGATGGGATTTATAAATACAGGCTTTGCGATAATACTGGTTACCTGTTTTTCATCTGCTGCAGTATGGGCTATGGCGTGTATTTTGAGGATGGAAGGCGATATTTCACCAAGATCCCATTTAACGGCTCTGGCAGGCGTGTTTTTGATTGAGTCAGCATTGATTTACTGCAATTCAACACCGCCTTTGATATATTTTACCAATATCAAGCTATCGCCTCTTTTAATTCTAAAGGGGGTCAGTTCAGGCATGCAGCAGCCTACCGCCTTACAGAGTACGACGGCAGGTTTGAACAATGCCGTCGGCCTTTACGGATTTATTGTATCACTGCCGCCGCTTTTGATATTCGCCGCAGCGAACATAATTCTTCCAAAAAAGCACCTTATGCCCGTAATATCCGGAGGAATGAAAAGCTGATTAAGCATTTTACTTTCCTCCGTATACATTGCCGGAATTTATTCCTCTCATATTCTGAATGAGTATATATTTATTTGTGGCGATGGGCATATAAAACGACGAAAGCAGCATGAAGAATGCTATCGAAAATATCACAAGGCTCGCAAAGGTTCTATTCTTTACATCCACCTCTTTGCAAACCAGTTTGCAAACAAGGTATGCCAAAGCCGCAAGGCAAATATAGAGCATTATTTTACCGGCAATATGCCTTGCAAAGTCCGGTGTTACGGCATAATAAACAGGCTTGCTGTAGAATGCCGTGACGCCGAACGAAACGGCAACCACTACGATAAGCGATATATAATAGATAACATCAAGCTCGCTTCCATCGCCCCTATAATTCCAGCTTCTTGTACGCTTCTTTGCAAGATACATTATAAGCACCCCGACAAATGCTGCCATGAAGTATATGGGAAATATCAAAAATGATTTTATAAAGCTTAAAATCCCCTCGAGCACAAGCGACATCAGGCCGGGTGTACTTGATGGAGCATAAGGATATTTTACCGGCATATAGCTTACAATTCCCATGAGCAATACAAGAACTGCAACTGAAAGCACCGGAAACTTCACCTTTATTCTCTTCCATCTTGTATTTAGCATGTGCCTCATAAATAATAAAAGCAAAGCAAGCAGCACCACTGCGATTATAAAAGGATATAAAAATTTAACAAGCACTAAAAGCTCCTGCCTTATTATGCTGTACCCTTTTATATTCCCGTTTGGATATGCAAAAGCCGCTATGTACGACATGACAAGCCTTACGCTCTTTTCTATATTTGCCCTATTTACATTGCCCATATCATCATCCGGGGTGCGCGCTCTCGATTTATCATATTCCATTATCGATACTGAGGGAACTCCGGCCATTGTAAATACCGAGTGGGTATAATCGCTGTTTTTTATCTCGCTTGTATCGATTCCGAGCTTTCGGGATATATTTTTCAAATGATACCTTAGCTTCGAAGATGGGTCCACCTCTTTATTCAGGTCATAATTATATACTGTACTGTATAAAAGCGAAACGGGCACATTATCTTTTGAACCGACCATCCCTATATTTATGGCGGTAGACTTATATAAAGGGTATGGCGGCTGCTCGGCGTACCGTGATGAGCCTAAAAGGCCCCCGTCCTCTCCGTTGAACGCTATAAATAATATATTTTTCGAAGGGGCCTTGTCCTGTTCCTTTATGTACCTTGCGATCTCTATCAAGGCTCCAACACCCGACGCATTGTCAAGAGCCCCGGGATAGACTGTGCCGTCGCTTGCCGGTCCGACATTATCGAGGTTTGCCACAATAAGCAGATAATCGCTGCTCCTGGCTGGTATCATCCCAAGCACATCATATATTTTTACCAATTGGGTATTAAACGTGGATTTTAAATGCAGATTATAGCCTTTATCCTTATACGCATATAGCTCATTATACAGCCTTTGCGTTATTATAAAAGAAGGAAGCTCATATCCCGTTTTATAAGGCGGCTTGCTCCCTATGCCTGAAGATTCCACTCTCAGATTGTAATCATCCGGAACAACCGTAATAAGTGCTCCGTAATCCGCTCCTCCCACAGCATGAGCAAGGGTATCCGTCGTTTTCTGATCTCTCGTATCGGTTCTAACTATGGCTACAAGTGAATTACCGACTGGTCTTTCTATATCTATATCGCCCTTCCAATGCAAAAAACTAAAACCCGACGTTATATCACCCGCTGAAGAATATCCGAAACTCTGTTCTATAAAATCCTCACCGTATTTATATTTTTTTACTATGCTCCCGTTTTTATCCTTGAGCTCCATTACTGCCATCCCGTTGTATGTCCTCGTATTCTCGTAATGTTCTCTCAAATATTCTCCGCTATCGCCCGCCGGCTTCAAACCTATTTTTTTAAACTTGTCCTCTATATATTTTACAGCCATAACATTCCCGCTTGTACCATATCTTCTCCCGTTGTATTTTGAAGACGATAATTCCATCGCGGTTTCATAAACATTGTCGGAGCTGAATCCATCAATTTTTATACTGCCTCTATTATATAAAAATAGTACAGGCAGTATACATACAATCAAAGCTATGATAATATATTTATAATACTTTTTGTATTTACTCAAACACATCACCTCGCTAAAGCTATTATACACCATTTTTTACAAAGATTGCACTTTAGTTTATACGGGGTATATGATGGGTGTATATTTTATCCCTGAAGAATTTATATAAAAAATGTTATAATTTTACTGCTCTTCAAATAAAAAAAGTCCTTAAGTCAAAATAAATGCAAATCTTTAATTTATTAAGCCAAATGCGGAAATTGGAGATGATCTGTTGTATAAAAAGAATATTTATCCTGGAGTACGCCAGTCCATATCTTTGGTTGTAATATGCCTTTTACTGCAGGTTGTTGCAGGCGGAGTCATAGGAATTTTTTTGCAGTTTTCATCGGCGCCTTCGCGGAACATAAGCCCTTTGGTTTTTATTTCTTCAACTGCATGCACTTTATTTACCGCAGCCTTTGGAATATACAGAAGCAAAGTGAGCATAAAAAGATATTTTTCACTTAAGTCTCAGAATAGATTTACCATCCTGCTTTGCATCGCTTTTTTTCTTGGAACCTATTTTTTAGTTTTTATATTAAGCGGCTTTATGCAGAGTTTATTTCATTTCAACGATAATTTGGGCGAAATATACATCTCCGGATTCGGCGACTGCCTTTCAATACTGGCTATTGTTGTAATCGCCCCCATTTTTGAGGAAACGCTATTCAGAGGAGTAATATTAAGGGGATTGCTGAAAAACTATGGCGTTTTAAAGGCTCTGATCGTCACGTCGGTTCTGTTCGGCATTCTTCATTTTAATATCGCTCAGCTAATAACGGCGTCGATTCTCGGCTTAATGCTCGGGTTTATATTCATAAAGACTGGCTCATTGATATTATGCATATTATTTCATGCCTTGAACAACGGCCTTTCGATCATTATATATGAACTTTCATCAAAATATAAAAGCATGTTCTCAAGCGCCTATATTATTATCATACCTGTTTTATTGATCGCTGCTGGAACGGTTTCTTTATATTTCCTGATAAGAAAACCCGATAATATTTCAGATATAATTGAAGAGCGGAATGCATTTTTATCCTATGAGGAAAGCATGAACATAGAGTATGCGGATATGCCGGCTATTTTGTACAGGCATTCGGGCATGGGTATATCCTCATTTGCCATCTTCCTTGTTTCAGGATTGATAGATATGTCTTGCATTGCATATTTAACAGTTCCATCATTTAACGCAATACAAGCACCAAATATGAATACTACAATGTTCATCGCCAATTCATTCATACTCACAAGATTTTTGAACTTAATCGGGCTAGGCCTTGGGATCGCAAGTTTGATTCAAAAGTACCGCAAAAAGACTTTCCCGATACTCGGAACCGTATTGAACTCCTTCGCCATATTATTTTCCATAACTTTACTTTTAACCGGTATTATCGCTAAAATCAGGACATACCAATGTCTTTAAGCAAAACAGCTTTTTAAGCTGTTGAAAATATGTTATTCTGATATTTAGAGAGTATTATCAGCAGGTATTTTTCACAAATAAAGATGAAACGGAGGTGCACTATTATGCTTCAAAACAATACATTATCAGACAAAAATGAGTTGCCCAGCGAAAATCAGCTTGTATATATTGCCAGATCTCTTGATGATAAAGGCTGTCTTAAGAGCATTCACAAAAATAATCTTATTGAAATAGCATATATCATTTCCGGTACGGGAAGATATATGGCAGGGAAAAATAATTACGAGGTATCAAAAGGTGATTTATTTATTATCGATTATGATATTCCCTGTGGTTTTTCAGATTATGAAACCCTTGATATATATACATGCGCATTCAGACCGGAGTTTATTAGCACCTGGCTGTTTTTAGACAAACAGTTCAAGGATACGGCCATGTTTTTTCTGTTTAAGTCTCTGTTCCCTGAGACTTATAAGCCGGATGTCGATTTAAAGCTTGGTGGAATCGGCTTTCTTAAGATAAAAGACATATTTGACAGGATGTACGATGAATATAAAAACAGAGAAGGGGGCTATATAGACCTTATAAGGACATATTTAATCGAGCTTATCATTAACATATTCAGATACGTTGAGCACGGCAATAAAAGATTCTGCTTGTCTAATAGTTACAAACTTGTAAATAAGGCCATAAAATATATGAATGAAAATTCCAGTTCAAAAATTACGCTGGAAGATATGGCCGCAAAATCATTTCTGATTAAAAATTATTTGGTCAGTCACTTTAAGGAAGTTACAGGAATAGATTTTTACTATTATATACAAAAACTTAGAGTAGAAGAAGCGTGCAGGCTTCTTACAGAAACAAACATGAAGATACTGGATATCGCTCTTCAGGTCGGCTTTGAGGATGAAAAGTCCTTTTATAAAATATTCAAAAAGATTAAAGGCATAGCTCCGGGAAAATACAGGAAGAAATAAATATTGGCAGGAAACTCTCCTTCATACTCCATGCATGCGTCTTTTTATACTTTCAAAATAAAATATGGATATTTTTCTGTAACATGTAAATTATAAATACAAAGATCTGAGTATGGAGATGATTTATATGGAAAATAAATCCGAAATGAAACTTCCGAATGAGCCGGAATCTTTTTGGATCGCATCAACACCTCAAATAGAACATTCCTCTCTGATGGAGGATATGAATGTTGATGTTGCAATCGTTGGGGGAGGAATGGTTGGGATAACGTCAGCTTACCTTTTAAAGCAGGAAGGGTTAAAAGTTGCCATTATAGAAGCCGACAGAATTCTTAGAGGCACTACAGGACATACCACAGCAAAAATAACATCCCAGCACGGTCTCAGGTATAATAAAATAAAGACAAATATAAGTGAAGAAGTAGCGAAACAATATGCGCAGTCTAATGAATATGCGATAAAATTCATACACGATCTGGTTGACAGGAAAAATATCGACTGCGATTTCAGGGAGCAATCCGCATATATATACACAAACGATGACAATTATATAAAACAGATACAGGATGAAGCAGCTACGGCGGCTTCACTCGGTATAAAAGCGTCTTATGTGCAGGAAACCCCACTTCCGTTTAAAGTTAAAGCAGCGGTACGTTTTGACGGTCAGGCGCAGTTTCATCCAAGGAAATATCTTTTAGCCCTTTCAAGGGAGATAGATGGAGACGGCTGCCGCATATTCGAGCACACAAGAGCTGTTGATATCGAAAAGGACGGCGACCTTTATAATGTTATAACATCTGAAGGAAAAAAGGTATCTGCCAAGAGAGTCATCATGGCATCGCATTATCCCTTTTACAACTTTGAAGGATTTTATTTTGCAAGGATTTACACGGAGAGATCCTATGTACTGGCGGTAAAAATAAACGGGAATTATCCCGGCGGTATGTATATAAATGCCGAAAATCCTACTCGATCTCTCCGTTCTCAAAATCTAAACAATGGCTCAATAGTACTTATATCGGGAGAACGTCATAAAACTGGTCAAGGTATAGATATGATGACCCATTATGAAAACTTAAAAAACTTTGCATATGAGACATTTGATGTAGAAGATATATTGTACAGATGGTCTACTCAGGACTGCATGACTCTCGATGATATTCCATATGTAGGACTTTTTACATCGAAAACACCTAACCTTTATATAGCAACAGGTTTTGGAAAATGGGGAATGACAGGCAGTACCGTATCGGCTTTATTGCTTAGGGATCTCATCATAAAAGGTAAAAGCCCGTGGCAGGATGTATATAGCCCGTCACGCACAAATATCAAAGCTTCAGCTAAAAACTTCATCGTGGAAAATGCAAATGTCGCAGGGCAGCTTATCTCAGGGAAAATGCAAATGCTTCCCCAAAAATTGGATATTAAACCGGGTGAGGCAAAAGTTATAGACTCAAATGGCCAAAAAAATGGTGCTTATATGGATATAAACGGTCGGCTGCATCTGGTAGATACAACATGTACACATTTAGGATGCGAACTTAAATGGAATTCCGCCGAAAAGACATGGGACTGTCCCTGCCACGGCTCAAGATTTACTTATGAAGGAAAGATCGTGGAGGGGCCTGCCGTAAAACCGTTAAAGCATATCGAGAAAGACATCCATTAGTTTATAATATAAAAAATATGTTGCTTGAAGCGCTATCCGCTGTTCAAGCAACATATTTTTTATAAAGGAGGTCATTTTTTAGATGTTTCGCATTTTAGAAGTTTACCTTTTCTCCTGTGAACGTGCAGATAAACAACTTTTTCATTGTAGCAGCATCTATTGGCCTTGGGTTTGCACCTGTGCAAGCATCCCCGATTGCATTTGTAGATATCTTATCAAGATGTTCATTGAAATCTTTTTCGCTTACACCATATTCTTTTAATGTGGAAGGTATATTAAGCTGTTTGTTCATTTCTTTTATCAATCCCGTAAGAGCATCGATAAGCTCATCCTGCGTATTTCCTTTAAGTTCAAGAGCCCTTGCTATTTCGGCATATCTTTCACCGCATGCCTTCTTATTATAGTCGATTACATATGGAAGGTATATGGCGTTCGCACATCCATGAGGAATATGGAAAACTGCCCCTGTCTTATGAGCCATACTGTGCGTTATACCAAGAAGAGCATTTGAAAATGCCATTCCTGCAAGGCACTGTGCAATATGCATTTCGTTTCTTGCCTCTTTGTCACCATTATATGATTTAATAAGGTACTTATGGACCATAACTATTGCCTTGATTGCCAGAGGGTCAGTAAATGATGACCTAAGAGCCGCAACATATGCTTCAATCGCGTGTGTCAGAGCATCCATTCCGGTATGCGCGGTAAGCTTCTGAGGCATAGTCTGCGCAAGAGCCGGATCAACTATTGCTATATCAGGAGTCAGATTGAAATCGGCAAGAGGATATTTAATCTCTGTCTTGTAATCTGTGATAACTGAAAATGCCGTAACTTCAGTTCCGGTTCCGCTTGTCGATGGAATAGCCACAAATTTTGCTTTATGCCTTAACTCTGGAACTGTGAAAGGCTTTTTGACATCCTCAAATGTAATATCAGGATGTTCGTAGAAAATCCACATAGCTTTCGCAGCATCTATAGGCGAACCGCCTCCTATGGATACTATCCAGTCCGGTCCGAATTCCCTCATGACTTTTGCTCCGTTCATAACCGTTTCAACTGATGGATCCGGTTCAACGCCTTCTATATGTTTAACTTCCAAGCCGGCTTCCTTTAAATACTGGTCAACTTTATCCAAAAATCCAAGCCTTTTCATTGAGCCACCGCCGACAACTACAATAGCCTTTTTCCCTTTTAATGCCTTCAGCGCTTCCAAGGAGCCCTCTCCATAATATATATCTCTCGGTAAAGTAAACCTGTTCATATATCGTTACCTCCATAATTGATTTGATATGAAATTTATATCTTCTATTATTTTTGTTATATGAACGGGGATTTATGCAAAACAAATACAACCCCCGGTAAATAAAATTTGATCATTCATCAATCCTCGCGCAAAGATTGTTATTTATTTCACGTATATTATATATTTAAACTACTATAAAATCAATACAAAATATGTTGATTTTAGATTAAATTTTATCGAAAGTTAATCGCAAAAGAATATGGGCTGATTCTATCGTTTCTGTTTTTCTGCAAAATCCTTCAGCATATGGATGCTTTTTATATCAGGCGAACTGGAACCTATCATAAGTCCCGGTCTGCTGTAAAATCCGTGGAAGTCCGTTCCGCCCGTCTCAATCAATTTATACTTTTTAGCAATTTCACGGGTGCGTCTCTCGCCTTCTAAATCGTGATGCGGATGTTTAACTTCGATGCCTGCAAGCCCTTCCTTTACAAGCTCAGGCACTGCATCAAGATTTTTATAAAAATACGGATGGGCAAGCACAGGAACTCCACCTGCATCTAAGATGGCATGTATCGCTTCAAACATATCCACATATCTTATAGGAATATAGGCGATACCCTTTCCCCGGCCGTTTTTTCCGTTAGAGAAAAGGGCACGAAAAAGATCCCCGTATATACTGTCGCAATATCCTTTATCCATAAGGGCATGCATTATATTCTGCTTATATATTGCCGTTCTCCCGGCATATTTTTGTACATCATCCCACGATATTTTGTAACCGTTTGATATTATTATATCAAACATTTTCAGAGCCGCATCGTTCCTCTGCTTTAAAACAGGGTCGCAAAGCCTTTTTATCGCCTGATGCCCCGGCTTAATATAATATCCAAGCATGTGCACCTTTCTGTCTCTTTTAAAATCGTAAGCCGATATTTCGATCGCAGGTATAACATCTATGTTGAATTTATGCCCTATTTTCAAAGCTTCCTCAACCCCGGCCGAAGTATCATGGTCTGTTATGGCTATATGCGTTACCCCATTTTCCTTTGCATTTTTCAAAAGTTCATATACAGACATTGAACCATCCGAATAATCCGAGTGGCAGTGCAAATCTATCATTCTATATTTCCTCCTCAAAATATCAACCTTAACTTCATTTTATCAAATTGGGGACGGTTAAGCAAAAGTTGTTGGGCTCAGGCGGTGGGTTCGGGGGTTTGGCGGGTTTGGGGACGGTTAAGCAAAACAAACAAACTGATGACTGCGCTTGGGGGACGGTTAAGC
>JASEJN010000082.1 GCA_030016385.1 Clostridiales bacterium
CTGGGGTTTTTCATTCGCAATTTTTACCAGTAAAAAAGCTAGCACAACGAGTTAAGTTAAAAAGTAAATTACATAATTACATTTATGATTATACCAAAAATGGACAAATATTGTAGAATAATATTTATATTTTCCATAAGTTCTTAATATTCCTTAGGATGTGGTGGATGCGTTGGGCTCCAACCATTCTGATGAAATCGATAAGTTTACGAATATCAAATATACAATAAACGATTCTGCAATAGTAATAGATGGTGCGAGCAATTGTATGGTTGTTGAGGTGCTGGATGTACTGCATCTGGAGGGAATTGAGCAAGACAATTTGATTTATGGCCTTGTAAAGTCATTTACGAGCACCGATTCCAAGAAATATACTTTTTCCGAATAGCAAATCAGGGGGATGTTCTCTGGGTTTGATCCAAAGAACAATCCCTTGGTCTTTTATTTTTTATCGATTGCAACCTGCCGGCTATATACAGCGGTAGTGAATGCACTATCCGCATCTGCAAGGGACAGGCCTTTTATGTTCATCTGAGATACATCGCCGACGCCTATGTTGTTATTGATGCAGTCATACAGATAATATATGGCTGTGGGTTTGAAACCGAAAACATGGCGCCGATTGTGTCTAACGCTACCAAGTCTATGATGCATATTACAAGGCCGGTGTGGAAAGTCACCCCATTTGCGGTGTTTTTAATATCATAATCAATCAGCACTCTTTAATAAAATCCTTGAATTATCTGTATTTTATATAACTATTACAAAAATCCAGTGTATTATTTTATAGTTCTAACTGTCACTTGAGCCGGCAATAATCCTTCAGCACTTGCACGTACACATATCATGCCTGCTTCGCCGTCTGAACGTATAACGGCACAGCATCTGCCTCTGAAGGCATGCCTGTGGTTTGAAGTATATGGCTCATCACTGCACAAGTCGCCGTTATCTACGCCGATTATTCTTCCAGGTCCATATACCTCAAAGGTTATATTATTTTCTGCATAGGGGTATATATTTCCATCCTTATCTGTTATCTCTACATCACCATAAAACACATCACAACCATCGGAACATATTTGACTCCTATCTGCCTTTAGATTTATTTTAATAGGTTCGCCTGCAGTCTGCAATATATGGTTACATAACTTCTTACCATTTTTATAGCCAATGGCCTCTATTGTACCTGGTTCATAAGGTACATTCCATTTTATTATCCTATCAGCAAAATCCATAAGCCTTTTTTGACTGTACAACCTTCCATTTACTATAAGCTCTACTGAGTCACAATTGGTAAAGGTAGCAATTGTCAGTACTTCACCAATCCTGTGCATAAAGTTCCAATGAGAACACATCTTGGGAGCACTCCAATGAGGCTGTTCCATGTCGCTTCTCATTGTATCGTCAAATATTGCTATATGCACCATCGGTTTATCCGACCATAAGCTTTCTGTCAGCCATGACCTTGTCTTTCTTACACCACATGTATCAATTGGTGCAGATGACCATCCTTTACTTGGGTATGGTCTTGCCTCACCAAGATAATCAATACCGCTCCATAAGAATTGGCCGATTACATAATTGTTTTTCTCCACATAAAACCAGGGGTTTATCGGCTCAAAAGCAGCAAAATCATTGCCTTTTCCGCTGTAATATGGATAAGCTTCCGTACCAACTATTACAAGATTGCTGTTTGCATTATGGTATGCCTCATACCACTGTTCATGATAGTTGCACCCTATGAGGTCTACATGTTCTGCCATCTTCATGGTCAATTCTGTTTTTGCTTCTACTGACAGAGGTATTTGGTTTTCAGCACAATGAGGATTCATTGCAAAAGTAACAGGCCTGCTGTTTTCATGTTTGTGTACAAAATCCGCAAGCATTGACAGAACCTTTATCATGCAATCTTCTCCCTGATTTTCAACTTCATTTCCGACGCTCCATATTATAACGCATGGATGGTTACGATCGCGTTTGAGCATAAACTCCAGGTCATACTTCCACCATTCGTTAAAATAGCGGCCATAATATCCACTATGCCATTTATCAAATGCTTCATCTATAACAAGGAACCCCAGTCTGTCACATAAATCAAGCAGTTCCGGAGAAGGCATATTATGACTTGTGCGTATAGCATTGCATCCCATTGATTTTAATGCCTTCAGTCTTCTCTCCCATGTCCATGCAGATACAGCAGCTCCTATGCATCCTCCATCATGATGTAGATTTACCCCCTTAAGTTTTATTGATTTTCCATTAACAACAAGCCCATTTTTACTGTCTATTGTAACTTTCCTTATACCGAATTTAACTTCTTCAGAATCCTCCAAAATTCCATTATTGTAAACATCAATGACAGCTGTATATAGCACAGGATTATCAACTTTCCATAGCATTGGAGAACTTATTTCCATATCAATTACTGCTGTTCCATCATTTATGCATGAATTACCGTATGAAATGACTTTGCCTTTTGTTTTGATTGATGCCTCAATGCAGGTTCCATTTATACAGCCATCAACTTCCGTCTCAATGTGTACATTTGCATTATCAGCATTGACTGACGGTGTGGTTATATAAACTCCCCATGGTGCTATATGAGTACTGCCTGTCATTATAAGTTTCACATTTCTGTATATTCCTGCTCCTGAATACCATCTATCAGCAGGCTGTTGCGTGTTATCTACACAGACAGTAATTTTGTTGACACCTTTGTGTACAAGTTTGGTAATATCAATATAAAAACCTGCATATCCATATGGCCTTCCTCCGGCTTTTATGCCATTGACCCATACAGTACTATTTTCATATATACCGTCAAATAGTAAAATGTATGCTCCATCTTTCATATCTGTTTGAAAAGATCGCCTGTACCAGCCTACTCCCCATCTGTCAAAATAACCCTGAGACTGGCCGCACGGAGTTTCCCTGTTAAATGGACGGCTTATTGCCCAGTCATGCGGCACATCAATATTTTGCCATGAACTGTCATCAAACTCTACTTTATAGGCATCCTGAATATCCTTATCACAAAATTTCCAGCCACAGTTTAGACTTATAACTTTTCTACCATTCATAATATTAACCTCACTTATGAATCATTTTATAGAAATGACGCAGTACATCAAATGCTACTGCGTCATTTACAAACTTAATTACTGTCTTCTACCATTCGCCGTCCTCTTTAACTAATTCATTGTAACTCGACTGCCACTCTTTCTTCATGTCTGACCAATGAGCTCTTGTTTCAAGCTGAGTCTTGAATTCATTATAAGCCGCTTCAAAATCAGCATCACTCTTAGCCATTGTCATCTTGGCTGAATATTCCTTAACGACATTATTTAGAAGAGCCAGGTTTTTCTCAATAGCGCCGCCTGATTTGCTCTGAACTGCATCGTATACATGCATTACACGTGAAATTCCAAAACCATTCCCTATTTCTTGGCAATATTGATATATTAATGTTGCACCTTTCTTGTTATTTTCCTGTGCTTCAGTAAACCATGGATACCATTTGCTGCTGTAGCTAGCAAGGCCATAAAGCTGCGGTGTACATTTATCGACCTTTGCCTGGTCTCCTGAGTCACGGTCTGCCTTATAATCAGCATTGAAATCCCATGTAGATAATGGCTTGCTGGCATCTGTCCAATTCCATGTGGTTCCAAGAGGCCCTTCATTTACTTCCTGCTGTCTTTCAGGTTTAGCTTCATTACACCAGTCAAGAAAATGCATTATAGCATTTATATGCTTTGTATTCTTACTGATGAATGTAGTAAATCCAGGGTATGGATTTACATACTGTACAGCGCCGCTTTGAGCTACTCCATCAACTTTCGGATCTTTTACAGGTTCATAATACCAGCCAGGCGCAGTTGGTCCGTCAAGAGAACTCCAAACATTGTTAAGATTTGCATTCCATATGCTGCCTGCAATCATAGCATAGGACCCGCTGACGACTTTTTCCTGATATCTTTCCTTTTTATCAGTTGTAACTTCTGCATCAATAAGCTTTTGACGATACATTTTATTTATCCATTGATATGCTGCTTTATACTGGGGATCGTCATACATGAATACAAAATCATTGCCGGATTTTCTGATTCCAGGCATACCGCTGACCCCATTCTGCGTATCAAGGCCGAATGTAGTAAGTATTATACCATTATCAATTGTGCCATCATCATTCGTTGCATAACCTAAAGGCAGAATAGCATTGCCATTTGAATCCTTAAGGTTTGAAGCAGCTTGCAGGTATTTTTCAACACCTTCTATCGTTGAAAGATCATCTTTTGTCATTCCGACTTTCTTAAGTATATCAGTGTTTGGCCACCATGCAGTTGCTGTCCAGCCTGGCCATGGATTATCCGGTTCCTGAGCATACCAGCCAGGTATATACCAAACATGATTGTCGGAAGTGGTGATATACTTTACAATTTTCTGCGATATGCTGCTTATATTCGGGAGCTGCGACATTTTAAAATACTTTTCAACAGGCTGAATTAAATTGGAGTTTATCATTGCCTTTTTTACAGTCTCATTACTTGCAAATACTGCCATATCGGCAAAGCCGCCGCTGGCCAGTTTAAGGTTTGCTGCGGTAACAGGATCATCACTCTGAATATATTCACACTTTATATTCATATTGAGTGATTTACTCATAACCTGCTGCCATGTGGTTTGTTCTGGGCAATTCTTTTTCCATCCTACCAAAATGGTAAATGTATCTGTAGTCTTACCCCCTTGGTTTTCAGGTACAATGCCTCCCTCCGGTATTTGCTGGCTTGCTGAACTGTCGGCAGTTGTGCTGGACTTTTTGCAGCCGGTCATAGATACTGAAACAAGACCAATAATCAGCATAATAGAAAGGCATACACTAATAACACGCTTTTTAGCATTTTTCATTTTATCTCCTCCTCAATGATTTTTTTATATTTACCTGCTCAGTTATTATAAAGCAGAACTGAACCTTTTTTTATTCCTTTACGGAACCTATAAGTACACCCTTTACAAAGTACTTTTGCAGGAATGGATATACGCACAATATAGGCACTGTACCAATCATTACAGCAGCCATCTTGACAGAGGTGATTGTCATTTTGTTTGTCTGGGAAGACCTAAAAGCGGCTTCATTGCCATTACCTCCATAAAGCATATTCATACTGCTTGCAGATAACAACTTTTCAAGATAAGTCTGAACGGGCATCAGTTTATTGCTGTTAACATAAAATGCACCCGAGAACCAATCATTCCAATGCCATACTGCTGTAAACAAGCTTAATGCTGCAAGCATTGGAAGGGATAATGGAAGAGTAATTTTAAAGAGTACGACTACTTCATTAGCTCCATCAATGATTGCCGATTCCCTCAGACTTTCCGGAATTCCTTCAAAGAAGGTTTTCATTACGAACATGTTCCAGATGCTGAAAAGGTTAGGTATAACATATACCCAGAATGTATTGACAAGATGCAGATTAACGAGTTGCAGGTAATATGGTATAAGCCCGGCATTAAATAGCATTGGGACAAGTATATAAAACATAATAAACTTTTTATATGGAAGGGTACGGATGGAAAGGCCATATGCAACTGCAGCCGTAATTGCTATACCAAATATTGTACCTAATATGGTACGGCTTATGGTTATTAAGTATGCGTTTTGCATGAGACCATTGCTGAATACAAATTCATAATTAAACAAGGTAAATTTCCTCGGCCATAGGAACAGCCCGCCTTTCATGGCATCCTTGCCTTCATTCAAAGAATAAACCAATATATTAAGAAATGGGTATAATGTAGTAATACTTAAAAGTACAAGAAAAATATTGTTTACTATCTGAAAGATTCTCTCACCGATACTCATTCTGATCCCATTTATATATTTTGCCATAGTCATTCATCCTCCCCTATTACCACAAGCCATCTCCGCTTATCCAATGGGAAATACGGTTTGTTAAAACTACAAGACTCAATCCAATTAAAGATGATAATAAGCCAACTGCCGAAGCCATTCCATAATATCCTTGTTGTAATCCATTCATTAAAACATAGGTATCAAGTACCGTAGAAACACTAAGATTTGCATTATTCATAAGAGGATAAATCTGATCGACTCCAGCAGACAGTATATTAGGTATTGCAAGAATCAACAAAATCAAGATTGTGGGTATCAAGCATGGAATAGTTATATACCAAACCTGCTTCCATTTACTTGCACCTTCGATAGAGGCAGCCTCATAAAGCTGGGGGTTTATTGAAGTTATAGCAGCAAGATATATTATTGTTCCCCACCCAATATCTTTCCATATACTGCTTAGTACAACTATCGGCCTGAACCATGAAGCCTCACCCATGAAAAACACAGGCTTTCCTCCAAGAGCTTGTATCACCTGGTTTACAACACCTCCATTTGGTGACAGGAAAGCATCAAGCATATAAGCAACTACTACCCATGATATAAAATGTGGAAGGTAGCTGACTGTCTGGACCATGCGTTTAAACCATAATGACCTCACTTCATTTATCAGTAAAGCCAGTATTATCGGAGCCGGAAAGCCTGTAACCAATCTAAGGGTTGTAATTATCAATGTATTGCCCACAATACGCCAGAATTCCTTATCAGAGAGAAATGAGAAATTTTCAAACCCAATCCATTTTGCATTCCAAATAGTATCACCGACAGAAAAAGATTTAAATGCTATCTGCAATCCTACCATCGGGATATAGTTAAACAGGAAAAGCAAAATAAGTCCAGGAAGCATCATCATATATTGCCAGCGGTACTTAATGATATTATGGATAAAACGTAAAAATATATTTTCTGATTTTGCGGTTTTGCGATATGCAACTTCATTAAAATTAGTATTGATAGTTAACATTTTATGTTTGACACCTCTGAGCACCTGTATTTTTAATATTCCAAGTATATAATGTTAACTGAATATTTACAATATAACAGCTGTTTGATTACTATCGATTTTATTAGAATTCATCAATAATAAAAAGCAGCAATTTGCTTTTTGTGTTACATTAATGCCACTGCTGTTTACCATATAAGTATTTTGGGTCTTATTGCTGTTGTATTCTATGTCAAGAATAACTTCGTAACCAAATACTAATTCATTCGTTATGAAATGTTAAAGTCCCCTTCGGTTAGAATTTGAGAATTCTAACCAAAGGGGGCTTTTGCTTGCATTACTTATATTTTTCCATTGTCAAAAAGTACTGACTAATTTGATGTAATACTATAGGCAGTTTACTGTACCTTTATTATTTTAGTTTATATTCTAAAGTTTTCTTTCACGAAATTCTGCCGGTGTGCATCCTACATTTTTTTTGAACCGGTATGAAAAATACGATGGCGTCTGGTAGCCAACATATGTTGCAATATCATATATCTTCATATCAGTGTTGTGCAGACATTCCTCCGCTTTCTTAATGCGTTTATCACTTATATAATCAGATATGGTTTGCTCCATTTCTTTCTTGAAAAGTACACTTAAGTAACTTGAATTAATATGAAGATATGATGCAAGATTCTGTACTGTAATAGCCTTTTGGTAATTTGCGTCTATATATTTGACGGCCCTATCAATTATAAAATGTTTGGTACCCTTTTGTTTTTCACTGATGCAAGCTACAAAAGCATTAAGTATATTTGAAAATGTCTCATGAAGTTTTGAGAAATTATCTGACGCCATTAAGTCCTGCCACATTTCAAACCGTACCTGATCATTTACTGCATTCATCTTTATCAGGGCCTGCATTAGCTCACCTGTTATGCTAAATACAAGAGCCTGTAAATTACCAAAAGATACATCCTGTGCATTCGAGAACATTGCTTCAGAAAGGCTCACTGTAGCTTCCACATCTTCTACGGAAATAGCTTTTGACATTTCATTGCTGTAATATGAAGGCAGAAAATCTCTTTCATGCTGCTCATCTTTCTCAACGTAAAGGACCTGCCCGCCAATTTGGGTTCCCAGATAGCTTAAATATGTAACAGACTTCTTATATAATTTATGGACTTCATTCCAGGCAATGTTTGCACTATCCAATACTATGGCAAGATTTACCCCCAGATTATCGTGAGCAGTACTGCACATTATCTCCAACCTCTGCACGAATATATCCATATTTTGTTCCTTGCTATTACATATAACAGAAACCATTCTGTTTAGTTTCAATGGGGTAAATAAAACGAATTCTTCATCTTCAAAAGTAGCATCTATTGCACTCTTTATCCTTTCAGTCAATGTAGAACCATCTTCAGGACTTTTCCGCATAACATCGTAAAAATTGCATATTATTATAGTCATAATAATACAGTTAAATCTGCCACAGGGCAGCCCCAAGGATTTCGACATACTTGTAATATAATTTTCTTCCGTATTATATGACATAAGCAGGGACTCCAAAAACTTGCCTCTTGCCAAATCCATACCAACCTTTACAGCCTGTTTAAAATGTGAGTCCTTTTCTTCTATTTTCTGTCGGAGTAATGTTTCTTCATGGAATTTTGCAAGCCACTTTTCTATCTCTTCAACCCGGATAGGCTTGAGGAGATATGCGCGCGCACCTTCTTCAATAGCGGCACGGGCAAACTCAAATTCATCATATCCGCTTATTATGATGATATTAATATCGTTGTAAATTCCGTTAATAAGATGCAGCATTTCAATACCATCCATACCGGGCATACATACATCTGTTATTACTGTTTTTATACCATTCTCTCTAATCAGACGGATTGCCTCATCAGCACTTTGTGCCTGTATCGGAGGCTCAAAGCCAAGTTCCTTCCAATGCACATGGCGTGCTATGCCCATTCTCTGGGCAGGTTCATCATCCACAATTATGGCGCGTGACATATATATCACTCCTTTATTTTTGGTTCCTGACTGCATGCTGGAATTACAACAGTTACACAGGTACCCTTTCCTTGCACACTTTCAACCTTAAGCGTTGCTTTATCTTTGAAATATACATTGAGCATTTCATGAATATATCTAAGGCCAACTCCATTGGCACCATTATCTTCAAGTATGGTATTAAGCCTTTCGTGTGTCATACCTGCTCCATTATCTTTAACCTGAAACACTATTTTTTCATCGGTATATTTTATGCTAATCCAGATTTTTCTGTTGCCTGGGTTAATTATCATACCGTGCTTATAACAATTCTCAACAATCGGCTGTAATAATAGCTTTATTGTATAAAAATCCAATGCACTTTCATCAATATCCCAGTATACATCAACTATATCCTGATAGCGCAGTTGTTGTATCGAGATATATGACTTAACATGTTCAAGCTCATCCCTTACCTTTAATATACTATTGCCTTTGTTTAAAGCGAGACGGTAAAAAGTAGTCATAGAGTCTACTATATTGCATAACTTTTTATTATCCGTATCCAATGCTTCCCATCTGATTAAGCCAAGGGTGTTGTATAGAAAATGAGGATTTATCTCTGATTCAAGCACCTTAAGCGCTTGCTCCCTTTCCTTTATCTTTGCAGTTACTACCTCATGCATTAATGTATTAAGGCGTGCCGCCATATGGTTGAAGCGTTCCTCTATAATACTTATTTCGTCAGGGCCTCCTTTTTTAACAGCTACATCGAATTCTCCCTTCATTATTGAAGACATATGCTCGCTGATCTGGTCCAACCTTCCGAACATGTTATTTAAAATAATAAGCAGCATTCCTCCTGAAAGAATAACTATAAATGCCATAATGCAAAATAGCCACATTCTCGCATTAGCAAGCTTGTTTTCAAATTTTAATGCTGAAAAGGATACAATAACGTACCAGTTATTTGATATTTGCTGTACAGCAACAAATCTTTCAGCACCATCAATGCGGACTATTTCTACATAATTTTTATCAAGTTTTAAATTGCTGTAATCTGTATTTCGTATGTTTTTGCCTACTGTATTCATGTTAGTTGCGCCAAATATTGTCCCATCATTTGCTGCTAAAAAATATTCCCCCTGTTCACTGAATGAATTTTCTACAAGGCTGTTAAAAGTCTCATTATCTCTGACAGCAAGATATAAGCATCCTTTTACAGGCGATCGCAGTGAATTAAGACGGCATGATAGAGACATCATGTATTGCCCCTTATTTGTATCATAGAATAAATGCCATAGTGTCGTATTGGGATTGTTTAGTACGGTTTCAAACCATTTTTCTGATTCGATACCTGATACAAGGCGACTATCTGGCCTCCATATAATAACATCATCTTCTGTGAAACTTTCATTTGTATGGTATATCCTGAAATCTTCCACACCAGGCAGGTAATCCTTTATGAAACCAAAAGATTTGTATATGTAATTGACTGTTTCCCAGCATTGCTGATATGAATCATTATGCTGGACTAATCTATCACTTAGTTCTTCATCAAATGATATTTGCAGCAATGCATTTTCATACATCTGTTTCCTGAACTCAACATCTTTTGCAACCTGTTTTGCAGATTCCAGAACTGATATGCTATAGTCTGATCTCAATGATTTAAATATCACCATATTTGCCATAAAACCCAAAAGGGGTATGAGTATTAAGACCATTCCAAAATAGATCATCATAATCCTGCTTCTCAATGATATATTGCTCATCTTACTCTTAAACAGTGTATGGTGTTGAAAGTGTTTCATGTTCGTGCCCCCAGACAAACTTAAAAACAAAAATATGCTATGATTGCGTACAGCAAATACTAAGTTAATCTATTGTGCTACCTGACAAATTACTGGTAAAAGGAATATTATACCAATAT
>JASEJN010000083.1 GCA_030016385.1 Clostridiales bacterium
TGGCCTTAGAACTTACAAAACTTGAATCTGCCGAATGAGTGTTCAAAATAACATAGAGCTCATATTACGAATCGAAGATTTTTTAAAAAACATATTGACATATATGAAAAACATATATATAATCCTATCTTTGACAGTTGATAAAAATAGAAATCCTGCAAGAGCTTGATACAAAAGGCTTTGCAGGATTTAATATTGTTGTAAAAAGTGCGTAATGTTTTTTATTTATTTGTTTCTTTAAAAATATTTTTCATCATACTTGTAGTAACAATCTGATAGTCAGTCCGGAAGCCAAAGGCTTCGTGTAAGGCATCGGTAAAATCAGTTCTTGTGTAAGTAGGAACATAACCTTCACCTGTACCTTCAAAAAAATTCATATCTCTCAATCCATCTATAATTTCATTGCATGTAAATTTTTCATTGAGCCTTTTTTCAAGTAGCCTGTAAATAATTAATGATATAAAACAAGTGGTGAAATGTGCTTCTATTCTATCATCCTTACTTAAGTATACAGGCCTTGCTTTGAATTCACTTTTCATAATTCTAAAGCATTCTTCTATTTCCCATCTCCTTTGATTAATTTTGATTATTTCAGAAGCAGCGTCATCAAGGTTTGTACAAACAGCATAAAACCCATCAAAGGTTTCTTCTTTCTGTATAAGAGCAGTGTTAATGCTGTATATTTCATCTTCTGCAATCTCTCCATCAGGAGTGCAGCTTGTTTTATTAATAAATCTTTTATAATCGTTTTGATTGAATTTTTTTATTTTAGTTGGATTGGTATCTATTGTCTTTTGAGCACGTTCTATTTGTGAGTTTCGGATTTTACGCTGATAATCTCTATATTTAATGGAGTATGTTACAATAATTTTTTGCTCAAGACCGTTTTCCTTGATCCAACGTTCCTTGTAAAAGATTTTATTTTTATATTTTTCCTCATCAATCTCAGAAATATCATAGGTCCTGACATCTCCTGGGAGCTGCCATTTATTTGTGTCAAGTGCCCAATTTTTCAGATGTTTTTTTAATTTTTTAATAGATTGGGTGGTGATAAAAGCCCTTTCATCCTTGTCGTTAAATCTTCGATTATCTTCAGAAGCAAGTCCTGCATCAGTGCACACTATAAATTTAGAAAGTTTAAAATCAGACAAAATTTTCTTTTCTAATGGCTTTAATGTAAGCTGTTCGTTTGTATTCCCCTTGTTAATGCTAAAAGCAAGAGGAGTGCCATCTCCGTCCATAAACAGTCCCATTTGAATGATTGGATTTGGCCTGTGTTCTTTTGATGGGCCATATTGCTTGTTTCCATCTTCTTGCTCTATTTCAAAAAAGTAATTGGTGCAATCATAGTAAAGCACACCGTTATTCCTCTTGCAAATCTTCAAACTGTTCTCATATAAAGAGGATTGTATAAAATCTATTTCTTTGGCGAGGACTTCAAGAGCTCTGTATATTTGATGCAAATCAAAATTTGGTTGTTCAATAAACCTTTTAGAAAGCTGATAGGTTGCAAGCTTTGAAGAAGGATAAATAACTCTACTGTAAATTAGCCTGGAAAGGATAGAATCCAAGTCAAAATCAAATTTATATTTTTGTGAAATTTCTTTGCAAATCTTATTAAGACATAGTTCGTGATATATTTTTTGTAGAAAAAGATATCCTCCGTTAAAAAAATGCCGCTCATCTTTATTGATTATTTTTGAGGGAGAATATTTAACAAGTACTTCTTGTTTTTCTTCTTTCTCTTTTTTGTTGAGTTCTTCTATGTACTTCTTTGCCCATTCGATTGGATCCTGCCCGTTAAGTTTCTTTTTAAGCTCTGCAACAGTTCCTAACTTTTCTACAATTTTTGTATGCTCTTTTTTGTTAATATATATTGTTTTTATAACATAAAGTGAGGCTGCATTTTTAGATTTGGAAATTTGTAATCTCATAACTATTCCTCCAAACACCTTATATTATATCATATAACGCAAAACTACGCAACAAAAATATATGAAAACTTGACAAAAGAATAATAGAAAAAGCCCTGTTTTCAAGGCTTCCTAAAATTTTACCATCCTTACAACTGTCAAAGATCCGAGCTCATATTACGAATCGAAGATTTTTTAAAAAACATATTGACATATATGAAAAACATATATATAATTATACACAATAAAGTTTGTCATGATAAACAAAATTAAATATACTACCTTATCTAGAGAGATTGAGGGACTGGCCTGATGAAATCTCAGCAACCAATATGTTTCATTTGCATATATGGTGCTAATTCCTGCAGAACGTTGTTCTGAAAGATGAGGGAAGGTGTAGGCGTAATTAACCTCCTTCCAGGAGGTTTTTTATTTTAAATCTTCTTCTCATCATGCCGAAGAAGATTTTTTTATCTGATAGAAAATATTGCCATAATCTAAATGTGAGTCTGATTGACCAGGAGTACAAAAGACATAAATTCATACTATAAGCTAAACTGGAATTTTTAAAACTTCCAGTTTGATAAATCGAAGTTATATTTAAACTTCGATTCGTAATATGTGAAATCAGGCATAAATAGGATTATGTTATTTTGAGCGACGAATGAGCATTATTAGAGTTTTGATAAGTTCTTGGCCTGCTGCCGCATAAGAATCCTTAGAGCTTTTGAATGTCTGAACGCAGTGAGTTTCAAAAGCTCTTGGATTCTCAAGGCTGAAGGCCTTAGAACTTACAAAACTTGAATCTGGCGAATGAGTACTCAAAATAACATAGAGCTCATATTACGAATCGAAGATCTTTTAAAAGAGGTGTTTGACAATTGGAGATAAGACAAATTGCAAAAAGATATAAGGGGTATGTGATTGACCTTAGAAGGGAATTTCATATGCACCCGGAGCCAAGTTTGAAAGAATTGAATACATCACAGAGGATAAAATCAGAATTGAGAAAATTGAACATACCCTATACTCCGGCTGCCGATACCGGCGTGATTGCTGAGATAAAAGGGAAAAAACACGGGAAAACGGTGGCGCTTAGGGCCGATATAGATGCTCTGGAAATAAATGAAGCGAACGATATCGAATATAAGTCCCAAAATCCAGGTCTTATGCATGCCTGTGGCCACGATGCGCATATCGCATCGCTCCTCGGTGCCGCAAGGATACTTAATGATGTCCGCGATAATATCAGCGGTACCATAAGGTTGTTGTTTCAGCCAGCGGAAGAAATCGGGAAGGGGGCCAAGGCGCTGATAGCGGCCGGTGCAATGGATGGCGTCGATGGAGTGTTCGGCATTCATGTTTCGAGCAATCTCGAATGTGGAAAAGTATCCGTGGATGGCGGTCCCTTGATGGCATGTGCCGATGTATTTAAAATAACTATAAAGGGAAAAAGCGGGCATGGCGCCCGCCCTCACCAGGCAATAGACGCCTTGGTCGCCGCATGCGCAGCGGTCATTAATCTGCAGACCATAATAAGCAGAGAAATTGACCCCCTTGAGCCTGCTGTAATATCTGTAGGATCAATTAAATCCGGCACGAGATTTAATATTATCGCGAATGATGCTGTTTTGGAAGGAACTTCAAGATGTTTCGGTGAGAAAACCCGCAAGCAAATTTTTGCAGCAATAGAGAGAGTAATTAAGTATACAGCACAGGCATACAGGGCGGAGGTGGGAATCGAGTACAACTTTACTACCTCGCCCCTCATAAACGATGCCAGGTGCTCAGAAATAGGTGCCGGCGCTGTGAAAAAGATACTGTCCGCGAAGGCATTAGCACATGTGGGCAGATCTTTAGGAACAGATGATTTTTCCGAGTATCTTAAGAAATCTCCGGGTATTTATGCACTGGTCGGCGTAGGAAATAAAACCAAGGGTATTATATACCCTTATCATCATGAAAGATTCAATATAGATGAAGATTCACTGGAAATAAGCAGTGCACTATATGCTCAATATGCTCTGGATTTTCTCGAAAGTTCGTTATAAATCTATAATATTTTTCTGTTAATACTGAAAAGATAGGGGGCATAAAACTCAGTACAGATTTTTGCTGAAGTATCTATCCCCTCTATCAGGAAATATGGCTACGATATTTCCGCTGCCAATGGATCTTGAAAGTTTTACTGCTGCAGCTATCGCAGCTCCCGATGAAGAGCCGACTATAAGTCCTTCTTTTCTTGCCAGTTCCTTGACCATCGAAAACGCCTCATCATCGTTAACCTTTATGACGTTGTCCACCAACGACATATCCAGTGTTTCAGGTATAAAGTCGTTTCCTATTCCTTCTATCTTGTAACCCTTTTCAGTACCTCCTCCGATTATAGATCCTTCTGGGTCGGCAATTATTCCCTTTACATCCGGTTTTTTCTCCTTCAGGAATTTCACGATGCCGGTGAATGTACCTCCGCTTCCGGCACCCGCTACCAGATAATCTATATTTCCTTCAAGATCTTCATAAATTTCGGGACCTGTTGTTTCATAATGAGCCAGAGGATTTGCTGGATTGGTGAACTGATTTAAGGAGATTGAATCCTTGATCGTCTTTAAAAGCTCCTCGGCCTTCTCTATGGCTCCTCTCATCCCTTTTTCTTTTGGAGTATTAATTATTTCAGCCCCCAATGCCCTCATGAGCACCTGCTTTTCTATGGAAAATTTTTCAGGCACAACAAATATTATTCTATACCCCTTATTTAATACGGCAATGGCGATGCCAAGGCCGGTATTTCCTGCCGTCGGTTCAATTATGGTAAACCCCTTCTTGAGGTTGCCTTCCCTTTCAGCTCTTTCTATCATATATATACCGATTCTGTCTTTAACGCTACCGCCTGGGTTCATATTCTCGAGCTTTGCAAATATATTAACCCCATTTTTGATATTCAGATTATTGATCTTTAAAATAGGTGTTTTCCCGATCATTTGCCTTATATCATCATAATATTTCAAAAAAGACATCCCCTTCTTAATTAAGTTGATCTGTAAAATCAGACCATTACAGCTTTGCATTACTTATAGCGTTTTTAATATCCTCCAAAAGATCGGAAGCATTCTCTATGCCGACGGAAAGCCTTACCAGATTATCGGTAATGCCCACCTTCTGCCTGACATCAAAGGGTATCGAAGCATGTGTCATAGTCGCGGGATGGCATGCTAAAGATTCAACTCCTCCCAGGCTTTCTCCAAGTGTAATAATTTTAAGGTTGTCAAAGAACTTCTTGATATCATATCCTTCTTCCAGTGTAAAAGAGATAATAGCTCCCGGACCTCTTGCCTGTCTTTTATGAAGCTCATAACCCGGATGTTCCTTAAGCCCCGGATAATATAACTTATCTATCCCTCTTATATTTTTTAAATTCTCTGCAATATATCTGGCATTTTCAATATGCCTATCCATCCTCACAGATAAAGTCTTTATCCCGCGGATCAAGAGCCATGAATCAAAAGGCCCAAGTATCCCCCCTGTTGCATTTTGTATGAAATAAAGTCTTCTTGCTATATCCTCGTTATTTGCAACTGCAAGGCCGGCGACAAGATCGCTGTGACCCCCGAGATACTTCGTAGCACTGTGGATAACTATATCTGCACCAAACTTAATAGGCTTTTGAAGATATGGCGTCATAAAAGTATTGTCCACAATCGTCAACATTCCATGTTTTTTTGCCAATTTCGATACTTTTGCTATGTCGGTGATTGTCATGAGCGGATTTGTCGGTGTTTCTATAAATATAGCCTTTACGCTATCATCTATTTTTGAAATGATGCTTTCTTCATCCGAAGTATCGACTATGTCAAAATTAAATCTGAAATTGTTAAACACTTGGTTTAGGACTCTGTAAGTCCCGCCATAAACGTTGTCCGAGATCAATATCTTGTCATCGCTTTTAAAAAGCATAAACACGGCTGTAATCGCTGCCATGCCTGATGAGAAAGCAAATCCATCGGTTCCTCCTTCCAGATCTGCAATCAATTTTTCCAGTGCATGCCTTGTTGGATTACCTGTTCTTGAATATTCATATCCCTTATTGACTCCAAGATGTTCTTGTTTATATGTCGAAGTCTGATAGATCGGAACATTTACTGCTCCTGTATATTCATCTCCATCGATCCCGCCATGTATCAGCAATGATTCAATTTTCATTTTCTATTCCCCCATTTTTATTCCCTTTGCTATAAATATCCCTGTTTCAGTGTATTCACCTTTGCTTGAGTAAGCACTGCATTTTAAACCGGTACTGCCAATTTCCACACCGGTAAATCCCGCCTGCTTCATCCATGCAATTATCTGCGCATGTGAAAAACCAAGCCATACATCGTGCATCTCCTCTCTTGCCCATTTCCCGTTGTGCTCTTCCGCATCTGAAATAACTACAGTCCCTCCCTTCCTTAAAATACGGTACATCTCCCTTATTGCATCTAGCGGATTCTCCACATGATGAAGTGCCATATTTATTATCACTACATCGATGGATTGATTAAACAAAGGCAGTTTATCCATATATCCTTTTAAAGGATATATATTTTTTATTCCCTCTTTTACCGCAGCCTTATTGAGCTCTTTTAGCATATTCAACGATATGTCCACGGAAAATACAACTTTTGCTATATGAGACAGGGGCACGGATATAAACCCCGTACCGCAGCCTAAATCAGCACATATCTTTCCCTCCGCATCCACTTTTTGAAATATGCAATTTTTAAGTTCTTCGGAAAAATATTTTTTCCTTATTTCATTCCAGTCTGCGGCAATTGAATTGAAATATTTTGCCTGGTCCATTTACAAACACCCTCCTTAATCATAATAATTTTGGATATAAAAAAACTTCCGCCTCCAAAATTCAGAGGCGGAAGTTAATTCCGCGGTTCCACTCTGTTTACCGGATACAATCCGATATCTCATTATTTTTGGTACCAACATACCTCAACGCTATATCGGGCGTACCCGTCGGAGTCTAATTTTTTCGATCCGATACTCAAGGATGCACTTCAGTTAATCTTAACTTTAAATCCTTCTCAGACTATGAGGATTCATCTCTGATAAGTCTACTTTAACCTACTCTTCCTGTCATCGCAATTCACAGTATTCCTGCAAAACCCATGCTTGCTTAAAGAACACTAAAACTAACACATATCAGTTATTTAAAAAGATCTGTAGAGAGGTATCTCTCGCCTGTATCAGGCAGCAGCGCCACGATAGTCTTACCCTTATTTTCCGGCCTCTTGGCTATCTGAGTAGCAGCAAAAACTGCCGCTCCCGAGGATATCCCTACAAGGAGCCCCTCGCTCTTTGCAAGCTTTCTTGAAATTTCAAAAGCTTCTTCATTTTTCACATCGAATACTTCATCGATTATTTCTTGGTCATATACATCAGGTACAAAGCCGGCACCAATACCCTGGATCTTATGAGGCCCCGGTTTTCCTCCTTTTAAAACAGGCGAATCGGCAGGTTCAACCGCGATGATCTTTACATCCGGTTTTCTCTTCTTTAAAACTTCAGCTACACCTGTAATTGTTCCGCCTGTACCGACACCTGCAACAAATATATCTACCTGCCCATCAGTGTCTCTCCATATCTCTTCAGCTGTAGTCTTTCTATGAATTTCAGGATTTACAGGATTTTTAAACTGCTGTGGTACAAAAGAATGCGGGATTTCTTTTGAAAGCTCTTCCGCCTTAAGTACAGCACCTTTCATACCGTCCTTCCCGGGCGTCAGCACAATTTCAGCGCCATATGCCTTAAGAAGGCTCCTTCTTTCAATACTCATAGTATCAGGCATGGTCAATATTATCCTGTATCCCTTTGCCGCTGCTACGAATGCCAGGGCGATCCCGGTATTTCCGCTTGTAGGTTCTATTATAACCGAATCTTTTTTCAATATGCCCCTATCTTCTGCATCTTTTATCATCGCATAGCCTATTCTGTCCTTCACGCTCCCTGCCGGATTGAAATATTCCAGTTTTCCAATAAGCCTTGCAGGCACGTGATTTTCCCTGCTGTAATTTCCAAGCTCGAGAAGCGGAGTATTGCCTATGAGATCTGTTAAACTCTTTGCTATCTTCGGCATAAATTATAACCCCCTTAAAATAATATTATTAAGTCTATATGTTTAATATACTATTCTGTAAAAAAATCATATATAATACACGTACCCAAAATCATCTTTCATTTTTACATAATCCTTAACCAAATCTTCCAATGTTATTGAATCAACAGTATTTTCTATACTCTCATCTATCTTTTCCCATACATTATTTCTGATGCATGTTTCGGCATCATCATCCATATTGTCCGCGGCATCAATGACGGATAGCGTACCCTCCAGCACCCTTAATATATCGCCTACTGTTATGTCGGAAGGTCTCTTCCCCAATATGTAGCCTCCCTGCGTGCCTTTTACGCTTTTTACAAGCCCTGCTTTCCTTAAAGCTGAAAAAATCTGCTCAAGGTATTTATCCGATATATTCTGCCTTTCGGCTATACTCTTTAAAGTAATCTGATCTCCCAGAGAATAAGTTGCAAGGTCAAGCATAGCTTTAAGCCCATATCTTCCCTTTGTAGATATCTTCATCTTTTCACCTCAAACTAAAATATATAAGTAATATAGTATTCCTATATGCTTAATTCTATAATATGCCAGCATAAACAAATTGTCAACCAAAAAATCTATGATAGGATGCATATTTTATATGCCCTCTATGGTACAATATTTTTTATATAGAAATGTTTTCCCCCAAATGGCGGTCATATTTAATTCTACTTTATATATCTATTTTATATTGGATAATCTTAAAAATTTCTTCTATACAACATCTTTACGGGCACGCGTACTATCCAGCCTCTCGGAATTATATATATTTATATATTTATCAAGTTCCTTGCTTGTCTCCAGTATTTCGCTATAATCCGCATTTTTTGATATCATCATATATAATTTTTCTCTTAGTTCATTTATTTTTTGTTCGATCATTTTCAGCACTCCATTTTTATATTAAATTATTTTTTCTGTTGTAAAAGGATATATTTATAAATAAAGAGAGTTTCCCTCATTTTTTATCTTCTATCTCACAGCACCATATAATTATATCATAGTTTTTTATTATTGCAGACTATAGTCCGTAGACTATTTGTAACATTTCTTTGAAAATCAAATTAAAGGGGTGAATATAATTGACATTAGAGAAAGCATTTGCTGTTATTTTAAAAAAGAATAGATTAAAATGCGGATTGTCACAGGAAGAGCTCGCTCAACAATGCAATATAGACAGGACTTATATAAGCCTGCTTGAGAGGGGAAAAAGAAGATCCACATTGAATATACTTTTTAAAATATGCAAGACAATAAATATGAAGGTAAGCGATTTTATTCTGGAAATCGAGGACTTGATGAACAGCAATAATGAAGACTGAGAACTTAATAAATTATTTGAAGAATATTATTTCAATCGTTATGTTTGTTGCAAAATAAAATAGGACAAAGTTGCAGAAGAAATTCCCCACTTTTGC
>JASEJN010000084.1 GCA_030016385.1 Clostridiales bacterium
TGAATCTGGCGAATGAGTGTTCAAAATAACATAAGTTCAAATTACGAATCGAAGTATAGCGAAGAAAAATGTTGCATACGTCATATTTTTATATTATAATATATTTTGTCTTAAATAACTGGGTGTGGCGCAGATGGTAGCGCGCCAGAATGGGGTTCTGGAGGTCGCTGGTTCAAATCCAGTCACCCAGACCAAAAACAAACGTCAATATTGATACAATGTTGACACATGAAAAAGTCCGGTACTACTGGGCTTTTTTTATTTTATATAAAATTTAGGCCGCCTTAGGAGCGGTCTTTTTGACATTTACGCTACGGCATACTTTATACTTACCATTGCAATCATTAAATGATCAATAAATGATTAAGAAAATTTAAGGAGGATAAGAATTGGTATCTTTTGGGCAACTCTGTAAGACTTGCGCAAATAAAAGGTTATACCGGCGCTGGCTTTATGCCGTGGTATATTCAGATGTGGAGGCTATTTTGTAGGATACCAAGCAAATTACAAGCCTATTTACGCAAAACGATCGCAGAAGCAACCAAAACCTTCATTGGTGGGGAAGATATCGTGAAACAGTCCGGATATTTTATTACGAACTAAGGAGGGATGATTATGGAATATAGTATCAATAAGCTGGCAAAGCTGTCTGGAGTCAGCACCCGCACTCTGCGTTACTATGATGAAATCGGGCTTTTATCTCCGAAACGGATAAGTAGTAACGGTTACCGTGTATATGGACAAAAGGAAGTTGACCTGCTCCAGCAGATTTTATTCTACCGCGAACTCGGTGTACCGCTTGATAAAATCAAAAATATCATATGGTCCAAAGGCTATGATTGCATATCGGCGCTGCAAGGCCATCTGTCGGCCCTAAAAGCAAAAAAGGGAACAGATAGAGCTATTGATTAGCAATATAGAAAAAACGATTGCCGCATCGAAAGGAGAGATAACAATGAGCGACAAAGAAAAGTTTGAATGCTTTAAGCAGAAGATGCTTGAAAAAAACGAAAAGCAGTATGGCAAGGAAATCCGTGAAAAATTCGGTGACGCCATTGTAGATGCCAGCAATGCCAAAATAATGGGCTGGACGGCTGAACGATATGAGAAAGTGCAGAAATTGTCCTGCCAAATAAACGCTTCCTTAGCCCATCTTGCGGTTTTTTTAGGTAAAAAAATACTTTTCTTTATGATATAATTACATTTAAGGCGTTGAATTTTATCGTAAATATCAAATACTGGGAAAGAGTGTGGAAAGTTGAATTTCGGGATTAAATAGAATTCAATAAAAAAGCCTATAAATTTTAATTTATCGTACAAATTGTTCTGGAGGATTTATGTATTCACTTCTACTTATAATAATATACATCGCGTTTATCAGTCTCGGCCTGCCCGATTCGCTTCTCGGCTCCGCATGGCCTGTTATGTATAAGCAGTTTGACGTGCCGCTGTCCTATGCCGGTATTGTAACAATGATTATAGCCGGCGGGACAATCGTATCCAGTCTTTTGTCCGACCGGCTTACAAGAAGGCACGGCGCGGGGCTTGTAACCGCAATCAGCGTTATGATGACGGCGGTCGCGCTGTTCGGTTTTTCAATTTCCGGATCATTAATCTCCCTCTGCTTATGGGCAGTTCCCTATGGGCTGGGTGCAGGCGCAGTTGATGCAGCTTTAAACAATTATGTCGCACTGCACTATGCCTCCCGGCATATGAGCTGGCTGCATTGCTTTTGGGGTGTTGGGGCAGCGATAAGCCCCTATATCATGAGCTATTGCCTGATAAGCGGACGAGGTTGGGATACTGGCTATCGTTCGGTAGCCGGTATTCAGATTGTACTGACAGTAATACTTTTTATTAGCCTTCCCTTATGGAAAAGAAAATCAATTGTCCATGACAGCGATGAAACACCTGCGGCAGCTCTGAGCCTGTGGCAGGCCTTGAAAATTAAGGGGGTTAAATTAATCCTTCTAACCTTCTTTAGCTATTGCGCCCTTGAAAGCACAACGGGGCTGTGGGCAAGCAGCTATCTTGTTCAACACCGCGGAATTGATGCTGAAACTGCCGCAAAATTTGCGTCGCTGTTTTTCTTCGGCATAACTTTCGGACGTTTTCTCTGTGGTTTTATCGCTGAGATGGTTGGGGACAAACTGCTGATTCGCTTTGGAATCATAACCATTATGGTTGGCATTTTTATGCTCGGGCTTCCTGTTGGAATCAATACTTTAGCGTTGCTTGGGCTTGTTATTATCGGTCTCGGCTGTGCTCCGGTTTATCCCTCAATTATTCACTCGACTCCTTCGAATTTCGGCGCGGAAAACTCGCAGGCAATTATCGGCATCCAAATGGCAAGCGCTTATATGGGCAGCACTTTTATGCCTCCGCTCTTTGGTGTAATCGCCGACCATATAGACATTGGTGTATACCCGCTCTATTTAATATTTTTCGCAATCCTTATGCTTTTGATGTCCGAACGGCTGACCAGAACAATTGAAAAAAATAGGAGCTAATATATTTGAAGGGAGATAAACTGGGATGAAAAAAAGCAAAATTATTTTTTATATCTTAATGTTCTTGCCGCTAATTCTATCCTGTGCTGCTTTTAATTTTTTGCCGGATCAGATACCTGCTCATTATGGTTTAAACGGAGAAGTGAACAGATATGGAAGTAAAACGGAGGTTTTTATTTTACCCGTAATCGTCATCTTATTCGGGTTATTTTTGCTGCTGATGGGAAAGCTGGCAAGCAAAAATGAATCAAATGGTAATACAAATAATCAGAAAGTCACAGTTGTTTCCAGTGTTATGGCATTACTTGTTTTTAATGTTTTGACAGTAATTTTCTTATATACATCGCTAAAGCAAGTAGTAAATTTATATGCCTGGGTTGATATCAACAAGGCCATGTTTTCCCTTATAGGCATTGTGTTTATCGTGATCGGCAATTTCATGCCAAGATTAAAGCGGAACAGTATAATCGGCCTGAGAACAAAATGGAGCTTAAGCAGTGATAAAGCGTGGCAAAAAAGTCAGAAGTTTGGCGGAGTCAGTTGGATTATTACAGGTTTTATATTGCTGGTTGGTAATGCCTTTATTTTTCATAGTATACAAGTTTACATCTTTTCGGCAGTTGTAATCGTAACTGATTTGATAGTAGATGTCGTTTACACATATAATGTTTCTAAGCAATAATGTGCCAACAGATGTACTGGATAAATATCGTAAAAAAGTGCAACTACTGGCTTTTGAATTTGAGACCATTAAAGCAAAGCGCCGCGGACGCTTCGCGCCTATAGCTTTTGCTATAGGCGCGATTTAAACTAATTTACTTTGAAAGTGTTCTCTCCGGCCAAATATTGATTCGTGCTCAAATGTCATTATGCTAAATACGGTTTGCCCCTTTCGTTGCTGAAATATGAAAAGTTATTAGGCCGGTCAATCATTTCCCGTGCAAAAATCAGCATTGCCACAAATGATGGAATATCAGTTTCGATACATTCGATGTAACCTATATCAAAACCGGCATCGGCGCGCCTGTTTTAATGGATAAGATATTGGCTTTAGGAGTCACACCATGCAGGAAGATTATATTTATCGGTTCTGCAGGCTCGCTGGATGCGTCAATAGGTATAGGCGACATCGTTATACCGGAATACTCAATCTGCGGCGACGGAGCCAGCCGTTACATAGCTTCCGATACTCTTTCCAACAACGATGTTTTCGGAGATAAAGCATATCCGGATATCGATTTATATGAAAAAACTAAAATGATTACTGAACGCATTTGTAAAGGAAACGGTTTTAAGTGGCATATCGGAAAGGCATTCAGTATAGATACGATATTTGCCCAATACGCGCATATAGGCGAAATTCTGGACATGGGCTGCAACGTAATAGAAATGGAGACCGCTGCTGCTTTCAGAGCCGCCAAACTTGCTAACATACCGATAGCAGCTATATTTAGCATTTCTGATAATACGGTAACTAATAAATCGTTGTTAAGCGGCCGAACGCCGGAAGAAATGGAATATCGGAAATATGTACACCGCATGATTTTCCCAAAAATCATCATAGATATTTTCCGTAATGAATAATTAATTGTATCAGCGCTGAGTTGCCTATGCATATTATCACGTCAAATCTGCACAATGTTGACACATGAAAAAGTCCGGCAATGCTGGGCTTTTTTTCGTTTCAATAGCAAAATCAGTAGGTTATCAAAACCCTCCGACCTGATTATAGATCTTCTCCTTTGGGAACTCCGATTCGTAATTTGAAATCAAGCATAAATAGGATTATGTTATTTTGAACGACAAATGAGCATTATGAAAATTTTGATAAATTCTTGGCCTGCAGCCGCATAAGAATCCTTAGAGCTTTTGAATGTCTGAGTGAAACGAGTTTCAAAAGCTCTTGGATTCTCTTTTGCTGCGGACTTTAGAACTTACAAAACTTGAATTTAGCGAATGAGTGCCCAAAATAATATAGAGTTCATATTGCGAATCGAAGCTGAAAAACGTAAAAGTGACCTGTATTTCTTTAAAAGATGATATAATAAAAATTATATTGTACATTTTGAGGAGGGGAGAATACGTGTTTAGGCGTTTTTTTGTGTATTTCGATAAATATAGGAAGTATTTAATATTGAGTGTTATCTGCGTCGCGTTGGAAGCCATGTTTGAGCTGATTATACCGATGATCATGGCGAACATCATCGATGTAGGGATAGCAAATAGGGACGAAAATTATATCCTGACAAAAAGTTTTGTAATGGTTGCGCTCGCGCTGGTTTCACTATTTTTGGGTGTGCTTTATGCGCGTTTTGCCGCGCGAGCCGGTCAGGGCTTCGGGGCAGAGTTGAGAAAGGCGGAGTATAAAAAGGTGCAGAGCTTTTCTTTTTCCAATATGGATCATTTCAGCACACCTTCATTGATTACGAGACTCACGAGCGATATCACCATTCTACAAAATTCGGTCTGCAACGGCATCCGTCCGATCGTACGCGGGCCAATGCTGATGATCATGGCTCTGTCGATGACATTGATGATGAGTGTGAAACTCACTTTTGTGTTTCTGATCGCCATGCCCGTGCTGGCTGCTTGTTTGTTTTTTGTTCTTAAAAAATTAGGCCCTATGTACGGAAAAATGCAAAAAATTTTGGATAGAGTAAATTCCATAGTACAGGAAAACCTGATAGCCATTCGGACTGTAAAGTCATATGTCAAGGGCGACAGCGAATGCAAAAAGTTTTCAGATGTAAATGAGACGTTTAGACAGTCTTCTGAGCGTGCCTTCCATTATGCGGTTTTGAATATGCCCTGCTTTCAGCTTATAATGTATGCCACTATTATATGCATACTCTGGTTCGGAGGCAACCTTGTGCATGCCGGATCATTGAAGGTGGGACGGCTTACCGGCTTTTTGAGCTATGTACTTCAAATATTGAATTCTCTGATGATGATATCCAATGTATTTTTGATGTTAAGCCGCTCAACAGCCTCCGCCAGCCGTATCTTTGAAGTCCTGGACGAACCGGAAGAGATGGCCGACGGCATGCAGAGCAGAGTTGTAGAAAATGGGACCATAGATTTTGAACATGTATATTTCAAATACCAAAAAACGGCAAAGGAATATGTGCTTTCTGATATCTGTCTGCATATAGACGCGGGAGAGACAGTCGGAATCATCGGCGGGACTGGATCTGCAAAGTCTTCTCTTGTACAACTGATTCCACGTCTTTACGATGTGACTTTGGGAAGCCTGAAAATCGATGGACACGATGTAAAAGAGTATCCAATAGCACATCTGCGTGACGCCATAGGAATGGTGCTTCAAAAGAACACCCTCTTTTCCGGAACGATTCGTGATAATCTGAAATGGGGAAACGAGAATGCGACGCAGGCGGAACTTGATTGGGCCTGCCATATTGCCTGTGTCGATGAATTTCTTGATAGAATGCCGGACGGTTATGAGACCGACCTCGGGCAGGGCGGAGTCAATGTGTCCGGAGGTCAGAAACAGCGTCTCTGCATTGCACGCGCACTGCTGAAACATCCAAAGGTGCTGATCCTTGACGATTCAACCAGTGCTGTAGATACTGATACCGATTTGAAAATCCGCAGGAGGCTCACAGAGAATCTAAAGAGTACGACCAAAATCATTATAACTCAGCGCATCAGTTCCATTGAAGACGCCGACTTGATCGTAGTTCTGGACAACGGAAAAATCAATGATACCGGAATACATAAGAAGCTGCTTATACGCAATCCTATTTATCATGATATCTATGAATTTCAAAGAAAGGGGGCTGCTGTATAATGGCAAGAACTATGCTACATGAAAGACCGAAAGATATCTTAAAAACGCTGAAGTTCCTGTGGCGTTACATGAGAAATCACGGTACAGCCTTTCTGCTTGTTTCATTGCTGATCGCTGTCAGCGCTGGAGCCAACGTTTACGGAACATACCTTCTAAAACCGGCTATAAACGATTATATAATCCCCGGGAATATTCGTGGACTAGTAAAGTTTCTTTTCTTTATGGGTGGTATCTATCTTGCCGGTGTGGCTGCATCGTTTGAATATTCGCAGCTTATGGTAAAAATCGCACAGAAGATCATAAAGGAAATCCGGGATGATCTTTTTCGCAAGGTACAAAAACTACCCCTCAGTTTTTTTGACGCAAGGACCCATGGAGAACTGATGAGCCGGTTTACAAACGACATTGATACGATATCCGAAGCTCTCAACAATAGCATAACAGTTCTTATTCGAAACTTTATCATCATCATAGGTACATTTACGGTGCTTATGATACTGAATATAGAGCTGTCCATCATCGTGCTTTTATGTTTTCTGGGAATGTTTCTATTTATGCGCTACAGCGCAAAAAAAAGCCATGCTTATTTTTCACAGCAGCAAAAATATATGGGAAGCTTAAACGGTTTTATCGAGGAAATGGTCGAGGGACAGAAGGTAGTAAAGATTTTTAACCATGAGGAGAAAGATTTTCAGCAATTCTCCGCACGCAACAAAAATCTTCAGAAAGCTGCCACGGAAGCGCTGACTTATTCGGGTCTCCTCATACCCGTAGTTGTCAGCATTTCCTATTTCAATTATGCTCTTTCCGCCTGTATAGGCGCATTCTTTGCGATAGCTGGAAAGATCGACCTTGGAAGCCTTGCCTCATATCTTGTTTATGTCCGTCAGACGGCGATGCCGGTCAACCAATTTTCGCAGCAGTTCAATTTTATATTGGCTGCTCTCTCCGGGGCGGAGCGTATTCTTGAGATCATGGAAGAACCAGAAGAGGTCGATAACGGCACTGTAACACTTACACACGTGATGGAGATGCAGGATGGAAAACTTCAGGAATGTGAAAATGGAACGGGAAAGTGGGCATGGCGTCGGACGAATGCCGATGGAACCGTGGAGTTGATATTGCTTCGCGGTGATGTGCGCTTCCATGATGTAGTGTTTGAATATAAATATGGCAATACCATTCTTAAAGGTATCAACCTTTATGCAAAGCCAGGACAGAAAATCGCTTTCGTAGGTTCTACCGGAGCCGGAAAAACGACGATTGCCAATTTGATTAACCGCTTTTACGATGTGAGTTCCGGCAGCATCACTTATGACGGAATCGATGTCCGTGATATAAAAAAGGACGACCTGCGGCATTCTATTGCCGTAGTGCTTCAGGATACCCATCTGTTTACGGGTACAATTGCAGATAACATCCGTTATGGAAATCCAAGGGCAACCTTAAAACAAGTAATCGAAGCTGCAAAGCTTGCAAACGCCGATTCCTTTATACAGCGTCTGCCTAACGGTTACAATACCGTGCTAACCGGCGATGGGGCAAACCTAAGCCAGGGTCAGCGCCAGCTTATTGCAATCGCCCGTGCTGCTGTTTCCAATCCGCCGGTACTGATTCTCGACGAAGCGACCAGTTCGGTGGATACCCATACTGAAAAGCTGATCGAAGCTGGAATGGATCATCTGATGGAAAACAGGACGGTACTCGTGATAGCTCACAGACTTTCAACAGTCCGAAATGCGAAAGCCATAATCGTGCTTGAAAACGGCACCATCTTGGAACGTGGCAGCCATGAAGAGCTGATATCCCAAAGGGGCCGGTATTATCAGCTGTATACCGGCCAGTTTGAGCTGTCATAAATACCATGCGCCGACTGAATTGGCTGTATAAAACGGAAAGCAATCGATTTTCCATCAAATATAGGATATGTACCCTTGCTGCCAAGATACACTGATAAATCCACGGATCATGAGCGTGAAAAACTGATTGACAGAATTCAGTGTTAAATTTATAATTAGTTATACAAGTAATACTTGTATAACTAATTGGAGGGGTTATATGATTAATAGATCAAAAGACAATAATAAATATATGAGTTCGGTCAAGGTAGGACCAAAGGGACAAATTGTAATCCCCAAGAAAGTGCGTGATATGTTTGGGATTAAACCCGGCGATACGTTGGTTCTTCTTGCAAATGCTAAAAAGGGCATCGCAATTGAAAGGCTAAGTGTTTTCAGCAAAATTGCAGATGCGATTTTTGAAGGAAAAGGCAAGGAAATTTATCCTGAACACAGCGAAGAAGACAACCTGACTTTTGCATTGGTATCGGCTTTCCGGTCGTCTTGCTTCTGCTCCTCACGGCTATACAGTCGAACATCCCTGTTAAATTGTTTGTAATCGATCAGCTTGCTCCGGGCATTGCTGTTTTCGGGCTTTCATTTATTTCACTTTTTTCAGGCATGTTGATTTCAAAGGACAGAACCAGTTCATTCATGTTTCGTCTATTTACTTCCCCCCTTACGTCAAGCAATTTTATTTTCGGATATACTCTTCCCCTCTTGCCAATGGCAATATTACAGATTGCCGTATGCTTTATCGTGGCATTGTTCTTAGGCTTGACCGTCAGCATAAATATACTGCTTTCAATCATCGTATTGATCCCGGCGGCAGTTTTGTTTATCGCAATAGGATTGCTTTGTGGCAGCCTGTTCAACGATAAACAAGTGAGCGGCATATGCGGTGCATTGTTGACCAATGTGAGCGCATGGCTTTCCGGAACCTGGTTTGATCTCGATTTGGTCGGTGGAACTTTCAAAAGTGTCGCATATGCACTTCCGTTCGCTCATGCAGTTAGGTCCGGAAGGGCTGCGATTTCAGGCAATTATTCCTCTATTTTTCCGGATTTATGGTGGGTAATCGGATATGCATCTATCATTATGATAATCGCCATTCTTGTATTTACCAGAAAAATGAATAGCGATAATGCTTAAAAATTATAGGCTCTTTTACGCAGCATGAAATAACAACAGTATGAAATATCAATTGAACATATAGGAGAGCTTCGATTCGTAATATGAGATTATGTTATTTTGAACACTCATTCGCCAGATTCAAGTTTTGTAAGTTCTAAGGCC
>JASEJN010000085.1 GCA_030016385.1 Clostridiales bacterium
TTGAATCTGGCGAATGAGTGCTCAAAATAACATAAACTCATATTGCGAATCGAAGATATTTACTTGTAAGCTTTAATTTTTAAAGCAAAATACTTATAATATTAATTAGAAAGACAGGTTAATTTAAATTCAGATACATAGGAGGTTTTAGAATGCAAGACTTTACTTTTCAATGCCCTACAAAGATTATATTCGGAAGGAATACGGAAAACCAGGTGGGAAAAGAAGTTAAAAAATACGGAAGCAGAATACTCCTTCATTATGGCGGAGGCAGCATTAAAAGGACCGGATTATATGATAGAATTATCAAATCGCTTAAGGCTGAAGGTATAGAAGTTATGGAGCTTTCAGGCGTTAAACCAAACCCGAGGCTCAGTATGGTGCATGAGGGAATTAAGATATGCCGTGAAAACAAAATAAACTTTATATTGGCCGTAGGCGGTGGAAGTGCCATCGATTCTGCAAAGGCGATCGCCCTTGGAGTTCCCTACGACGGAGATGTATGGGATTTTTATGTTGGAAAAGCTAAACCCCGCAAGGTTCTGCCCCTTGGAGTCGTCCTGACTCTTCCCGCCACAGGAAGTGAAGCCAGCGCATCATCGGTTATAACAAATGAAGACGGGTGGTATAAAAAAGGTTTAGGGAGCGACTTGAATCGCCCTAAATTTTCAATAATGAATCCGGAGCTTACGTTTACACTGCCGGCGTTTCAAACATTCAGCGGTATTTCAGATATAATGGCTCACGTTCAGGAAAGGTATTTTACAAATACAGAGCATGTTGAACTAACAGACAGGTTATCGGAGGCAACACTTAAAACGGTTATAAACAACGCAAAAATATTGCTGAATGATCCTAAAAATTACGATGCAAGGGCTGAAATAATGTGGGCGGGTACGATTGCCCATAACGGCCTTTTAGGAACAGGAAGAGAAGAAGACTGGGCTTCTCACAGAATAGAGCACGAGCTCAGCGGCATATATGATGTAACCCATGGAGCCGGTCTTGCAGTTGTATTCCCTGCATGGATGAAATACGTATATAAACATGATGTAGAGCGTTTTGCAAAATACGCGGTAAGAGTTTGGGATGTAGAACCTGATTTTGATAACATCGAAAATACGGTTCTGGAAGGCATAAGAAGGTATCAAAGCTTCTTAAAATCAGTGGGCCTTCCGACAACATTGAAAGAGCTTAACGTTCCATATGACAGGTTCGATGAGATGGCTGAAAAATGCACTCAATTCGGTCCCGTAGGCGGGTTTATAAAAGTTCATAAGGAAGATGTAATCAATATATTGAACATCGCAAGATAGAAAAAATATCCCCAAGACACAGCCTTGGGGATATTTTTTCTATCTTCTCTGTACATATTATTTTACGGCACCTGTGATACCTTCTACAAAATTTTTCTGTAATATCAAAAATACAACAACTGTCGGCAATATGCTTATGCTGACGGCCAGCATCAGCATGCCGTAGTCCGTGACATAACCGCTTGTCAAACCGCTGATCAACTGGGGCATAGTACGGCTTGTAGGCGATTGCATGATAATTAAAGGCCATAGATAATTATTCCAGTTGCTCATGAAAGCCACAGTAATTCCTGCCGTAAACGTATGCTTGGTAATTGGCACGAAAAACTCCAGAAATATTCGAAGCTCACCGGCTCCATCGAGTCTGGCAGATTCAATGATGGATTTGGGGAATGACTGCGCGCTTTGCCTGAACAAAAATATCAATAAAACTGTCGATAAAGACGGCAGCGCAAATCCCAGGGTTTTATTTAACAGGTTGAGCTTTCCGAATAAAGTATATAACGGAATCATCGTCGCTGCAAATGGAATCATCATGGAAATCAACAATAAATTAAATACCATGTTTTTAGATTTTGTATAGTAAACCTCAAAGGCATAGCCGGCTATCGAACAAATCAATACACTGCCTACAGTCGTAAGTACAGAATACTTGAACGAATTCATCATAGCCTGGCCGACATTGGCTGTTTTTAAAAGATTGCTCATGTTTTCAATAAGCTTTTGCCCCGGCAAAATTCTCCCTGCAAGAACATCCGTGCTTTTATTTGTGGCAGACATGAGCATCCAGAATAGCGGAAACAAAGATATCACCGATACGATTGTCAAAACGATGTATTCTACGGTTATGCCGATTCTTCTCTTTGTCATCTCCTATCGCCTACTTTCATTTGAGTAAATGATAAAATAGCTACCATAATCAATACTAAGAACGAGACTGCCGCAGCATAGCCAAATTGAGGCGAATATGCAAATGACAGATTATAGATGTATTGCGAAATAGAAATAGTGGAATTTGCGGGTCCCCCGTTTGTCAAGTTCTTGGTTTCATCGAATAACTGCAGCGTGCCGGATATAGATGTAATTGAAGTTAGCAATATCATAGGCTTAAGCAGAGGAATCGTAATCTTCCTGAGACTTGTAAATGCAGAGGCTCCATCGATTTTCGCCGCTTCGTATATGGAAGGGTCAATGCCCTGCAAGCCCGCCAAATAAAAGATCATATTATATCCTGTCCACCTCCAGGTCAATGCAATAATTATAACGATTCTCGCAGGCCATGGGCTTGAAAGCCAGTTTATAGGGTTGTTTATAATATTCGTTTTCATCAAAATCAGGTTGATGAACCCATCCCTTGCAAATAGGGAGCGGAAAATTATCGCATATGAAACCAAGGATGTGGCACACGGCAAAAAGATCGCAGTCCGGAAAAAGCCCTTGAGTTTAAGCCTGCTATCATTAAGAATAACCGCCAGTATTATCGCTATTATAAGCATTATCGGAACCTGTAATAATAAATAGAAAAAAGTATTGAATATTGAAGTATGCAAAAGGTTGTCATGTAACATACGGATATAATTTTTGGCTCCTACAAATGATGTATTAAGCCCGACGCCGGATTGAAAAGATAACACAAGAGCTCTTATAATAGGCCAGAATTTTGTAAGCAGCAATAATAAAGTAGCGGGGAGTATAAATATCCAGCCTATAGTGCTCAATTTGAATTTAGTTTTAAATCTAGCATTCATTCTGTTCATCCTCCATACAAAAAGATTCTAAATAAACTATATGGGGTTGCTGAAGCAGCCCCATATAGTTTGATTTTATTTGCCCATCTGGAATTTAACAGTAGATTCTGCTTCCTTTAAAGCCGCCGCTTTATCCGTACCGCTGATTATTTTTGTAATCGCTGTACCTATTGCATCCCTTGCTTCATAGTTATATACGCCATATGAAACCTTAGGTACGTTTTTGCCATATTCTACGATATCCTGAAAAATCTTTTGCCCTCCAAAGAATTCATGGGCAATCTCGTAATTTGAACCCGTGCCTGCAGGTCCCCATGTTGCAATTGCGCTTGAAGTAGGCAATATCGTGTTATATAATTCCGTGCTTCCTGCAAATGTTTTGCCTAAGAAATCGATGGCCAGATCTTTATTTTTAGATGTGGAAAGCACCAGCCAGCTTGAGCCTCCTACACTGCTATAGTTAGTAGCATTTTCTATACCATCCAGTTTGGGTATATTGGTGACGGCCCATTTCCCCTTCTGATCCTTATTGGCTTGAACAGACGCAAGAATCCAGCAACCGGTCATTGCACCTGCGACCTTGCCCGTATTGAATGTACCGACATACTGATCCCAATTATTGACTTCAACCAACACCTTGGATTTTACTAATTCAACATAGACATCAATTGCCTTCAAAAGAGCAGGATTATCGGATATATACAGCTTATCGCCCTTAAAAGTCCACGTCCCTGCGCTTTGAAGCATCATCATCACAAGATCAGGAGAACCAGCCTGAGAAGAAAGCAGTGGTATATTGGTTTTCTTCAATACATCCTTTGCGATTTCGATAAACCTGCTCCATGTGATATTCTTAAAGTCATTGATTGTATAACCTGCTTTCTGGAGAACATCGGTTCTTAAAGCCGTTACAGCAGTGCCGCTATCAAATGGTACACCGTAAACCTTGCTGTTTACCGTGCTGAGCGCGACCTTATATTGTGCGAATTTTGAAAAGTCAATACCTGAATTTGTTAAATCGACGAATGTTTTGGGATAATTGGTTATATTTTTAGCAAGCGCATTATCCTGCATAAGTAAAATATCCGGTAAAGTACCTGTCTGCCCTGATGTGACGGCAGTAGTCAATTTTGTTTGTACATCATCCCATGGTGTTTCTACAACGTTGAGTTTGAAGTCCGGATGATCTTTCTGATATATTTTTGCAGCTTCATTCATAGCATAGATATTGAAATTTTTATCCCAACACCATACTGTAAGTGCATTTCCGCTACTCTTTGAATTGTTCTTTCCTCCTTTATTATTGGATGCAGTCCCACAACTTCCGAGCATTGTAACTAGCATTGCAACTATAAGTAATACACTCAACTTCCTTTTCATTACTATTACATCCTTTCTATAAACTTTTAAATTTTAGAGTGCTTTTAAGCATATAATTAAAACATTATATAGCAGGATTTCTTAAATATACCCACAGGTAAAAACCTGCAGGCATTTAGTGAATCTCTGCCTATAACGCTTTAACATCATACTTTTATAGTTATTATAGTTAACATGCTTGTATTACAAATATATTCCTGTTTCCGTTTCTTTATGATGGGATAATCGGCCTGAATTATTATGCGTGAGACCTAATATTACTTGTCCTTAAAAAAATAAAGTCCAGTCAAAGCCTAAAATATTGGCAATTTTTTGAGCAGTGTTTACCGAAGGCCTACCCCCGTTTTCAATTTTTGTAATCGCAGTCCTGCTGATTCCTATCATGGTAGCTAATTGTTGTTGAGTCAAATGTGCTTCTTCACGTTTTTCCCTCATCAATTTCATATCACTACCTCCGAAGAAGTGACGTAGAGTGCATTTTTTATATTCGGATACGCCAAGTGACGTATCTTCACTTATACAATTCAATTATATGTGATATAACTTCACAAGTCAATAATATTCGTGAAGTTTGTTCACTACAATTGCACTGTGAAATTATTTCACATAAAATAAATTTAGAGGTGATGTTATGACCTTTAATGAAAGATTAAAAGCGTTAAGAAACAAGAAAAATATAGGCCAGAAGGATATTGCACAGGCATTGGGAATTGAAAGATCAACTTATACCAAATATGAAACCGGAAAAAGCGAGCCGGATTTTGAAATGGTTAAAAAGCTTGCGGATTTTTTCAAAGTTAGCGTTGACTATCTTTTGGGCCGTGATGAAGCAAAAAAAGAAAAACAAAACGGAACTGCTTTGACAGAAGGGGACATGAAGGAAATAAAGCAAAAAGCCGAAAACATAAAATCTACCCTGATGGGTGCAGTCGATCTTGCTTTTTATGGCAGCCCTAACGATGAAGAAACATTAGAAAAAGTTATGAAAGTCCTTGAAAAAGGAACGATGCTTGCCAAGGAAGAAGCTAAAGAAAAATATACTCCTAAAAATAGGGATTAACATATTCATTAAATAGTACGGATTTCACCTCTACCGGCAAACAGGAACGCTGCCTGCTGCCGGTAATAAGTTTATTTAAAGATAATCTCTATTTTTTAAATAATAATCATAAATCAAAAGGTAACTCTCAAGGGGCATACCCTTAAATACCACATTAGATGTTGAAAAGATATATCCTCCGCCCGGTTTGCCGCTTTCCATGGCATACCTTGCACTTTCAAGTATCTGCTCCTTTGTCCCTGTCTGCATAAGGCCGCAATTGACGCCTCCTATAAGGCAAATCCTGTCGCCATACAATTTCTTTATCGTGGCAACATCGATTCCGCCCTGAGGATCCAGCGAATGCAGCGCATGAGGTTTGCAATCCACTATCTGATCTATTATAGGCATTATGTCACCATCAGTATGCTTTATAACATATGCGCCCATTTTCCTCTGCTCCCTTATAAGTTCCTCCAAATATGGTGCGATAAATTCGCCAAACATGGCAGGTGATAAAAACGAACCTTTGTTAAATGCATAATCGGAGCACAGGGCAAAACCGTCAAATCCTGCTTTCATGAGCCTAAGATCCCTTTCGAGTTCCCTTTCAACCATGCGCTTGGCCCTATCTTTCATCTCATCAGGATGATCTGCAAGGTTATAAACAAAATCGAGCATTGTATTTCCGTCAGGTATAGCATATGTCGCATCACCATGGCACATAAAAAGCCTGTCCTCTTTTAAGTATTCTTTTGTCTTTTGCATCATACTTATAAGCGTATCGTCAAAATTTTCTCCCGGAATGGATGGTACCCCGCGGCATACCATTGCAATTGCATAATCGAAATAATCTAGAACTTTTGCGAATAACTTCGCATTGTGATCTATTATTTCATCCCTGCTTATTCCGCTTTCGACTTCACTCCCGGAATAATATTCTTCATGAAATAGCTCATAAGTCGTCTGAAACTCCAGTTCCATCGTCGGCACGTAATCAGGCTGCTTAAGTGTCAATGCCTTTATTGCTCTTTCTTTTGGAGACATTTTATTCATTTTTTTCTTCCTTTCATATTGCTTTAATCTATAATATAAGCTTATGCTTTTGAACGCTTTATTAGGCAAATCGGGGTCTTGTGAGTTCTATGACTTGCTCTCGCAAAAAATCCGATAGGGGAACCGCTAATCCCGCAGGCTCCCCTATTTCAATATACAGAACTTTATTTTTCTTTGCCTTTAATAACATCTGCAATAGCTGCAATGCTCCCTAAGGATGATACGGCATCAGTAGGTATTATCAGTTTGTTTGCAGGATTCTTGGAGAGTTCGGTCAATGCCTCAACCTGCTTTAAAGCGATGACGACTTCGTTTGTCCCCGATTCGATTATTGCCCTGTTTACAGCTTTTATAGCATCCGACTGGGCCTTCGCTATTTCCTCTATTGCGCTTGCCTTGCCTTCTGCCTCGAGAAGCTGCGACTGCTTTAGGCCTTCTGCCCTTTTGATATTAGCTTCCTTTTCGGCTTCTGCCTGAAGAATCTTCGACTGCTTATCCCCTTCAGCTTTTGCTATAACGCTCTGCTTTTGACCTTCAGCCTCAAGTATCGTAGCTCTTTTGTTACGCTCTGCCTTCATCTGTTTCTCCATGGCCTGCTGTATTTCTGCAGGTGGAATTATATTTTTGATTTCGACAGACAATATCTTAATGCCATAGGCATCAGTTATTTCATCTATAACTTTCAAAAGTTCCGAATTTATTACATCTCTTCCCGATAATACTTCATCAAGTGTCATATTGCCCACAATGTTTCTCATATTTGTTATTGTCGAATAAATAATACCTGACTTATAACTTTCAATATTGTATACTGCATCTCTCGCATTCATTACCTTATAAAATATGACATTGTCTATGGATATCTTAACGTTATCCTTCGTGATAACGCTCTGTGGATCAATATCGAGTATCTGCTGTTTTGTGGATATTCTCCTTCGCACAAAATCAACAAATGGAATAATAAGATGCCATCCGGGTTCAAGTACCTTGTAAAATTGTCCAAATCTTTCAACTACGTACTGGCATCCCGTATTAACAACCTTTATTGAAGCTAAAAGAATTATCAATACAATAGCTGCAAAAATAATAAAACCCATTTAATATACCCCCTATTTTTTTATTAATAATTTATTTCCCCTTATACCTACTATTTTTACTTTCTCACCCTTTTCTACCTTGCTGCCCTCATTCTGAACCGTCCAGTATATACCATCGACCTTTATCCTGCCCTGTTCATCGATATCTTCTTCTGCTGTAATTTCTCTGCCAATATACTCTTCTTCCATCCTTGGGGTTTTGGGTATAGACTTTTTTATTTTCTTCCTGAACCACATATACTCCACCATTATAGCAAGTACACTTGCAACTCCAAATACAAATATCTGGTCAGGCATACTTCCTCCAAGCGTTTGCGTTATTATCGCAAATATGCCACCTATTGTAAATCCCGCGATAAAGAAGCTGCTTGTTATTATGTCAATCACTAAAGCAGCTATAGATATTATAACCCACAATAAAATCGGATCCATAAACAGCCCTTCCCCATATGAAAAATATGATACAATATATATCTATTCCTGAGAATACTATACTATACAAAATAAATATTATCAATTGGAATTTTAGTACAAGCTTGGATTTTTTGAACTGGAAATTTATAGTATAAGCTTTCCTACCTTATATATTTCGACTCGTAATAATAATCTCATGTTATCTATGCCTGATTTCAAATTACAAACCGAAATTGGCAGCAATTATTATGGTATGTCAACATATCTAACCATTACTACTGATTGGCCGTTTCCCATGCAATTCAAAGAGATCAGCAGATCAATTTTTTTAAATGCTTTTACAGTAAAATCTTTAGCTTGACTGTAATAAATATTGGTATAATATAACTATACAAGGAGGTTTATATCATGAATTTTATGGATAACTTTTCGTTAAAAGGCAAAGTTGCATTGGTAACCGGCGCTTCCTATGGTATCGGTTTTGCTATTGCTAAGGGATTTGCGGCCGCCGGGGCTATTATCGTATTTAACGATATCAATCAGGAACTAGTGGGCAGGGGCATCCTATCTTATAAAAAAGAAGGAATCGACGTCCATGGTTATGTATGCGATGTTACTGATGAAGCAGCAGTTAATTCCCTTATAGCTACAATTGAAAAAGATGTCGGTACTATAGATATTCTTGTAAATAATGCCGGTATAATTAAGCGCATCCCCATGCTGGAAATGAGCGCAAGGGATTTCCGTCAGGTAGTCGATGTTGATCTGAACGCTCCTTTTATTGTAAGCAAAGCGGTTATTCCCGGCATGATCAAGAAAGGCCACGGTAAAATTATCAATATCTGCAGCATGATGAGCGAATTGGGGCGTGAAACTGTATCCGCTTATGCAGCCGCTAAGGGAGGATTGAAAATGTTGACTCGCAATATTGCATCTGAATATGGCCGGTATAATATCCAGTGCAACGCTATAGGACCGGGCTATATCGAGACCCCGCAAACTGCGCCATTGCGTACCCCCGGGCATCCATTCAATAAGTTTATATTGAGCAAGACTCCCGCCAATCGCTGGGGGAAAACCGAAGATCTTATGGGACCTGCAGTATTCCTCGCATCTGATGCCTCCAACTTTGTAAACGGTCATATACTATATGTGGACGGCGGCATCCTATCTTACATTGGCAAACAACCCGAATAATATTCTTCAAACATAAAAAATGCACCCTTCCCTGTACTCCGATTCGTAATTTGAAATCAGGAATAAATAGGATTATGTTATTTTGAGCGACGAATGAGCATTATGAGAGTTTTGATA
>JASEJN010000086.1 GCA_030016385.1 Clostridiales bacterium
CCAAGAACTTATCAAAACTCTCATAATGCTCATTCGTCGCTCAAAATAACATAATTCTATTTACGCCTGATTTCAAATTACGAATTGAAGTATACATATGTTCTTATATAATAATTAGATACTAACACATTATATGATATTTGGAATATTGCAAATTTAGCAATGCATATTGACAAAAATTACATGCTGATAATATAATCCCATCTTTAACAGTTGATAAAAAGAAAAAGCTTGAAAGCCTTTGAAAATAAGATGGTTCAAGCTTTTTTAAACTGATTAAAAAGTGAGTAACTTTAAAGAGTTATAAATATATTGCATAGTCATAAATTATGTGCTATATTATATTTACTTTGTGATATATCACAAGAAATATCAAGTGATCTATAACCATTTTCTTTAAAGAGAGAAATCACCTGATAATAATAGAATAAGTAACAAAAGATGGAAAAAAAAGTTATCAAGTCAATAGCATGGTAAAATAGGCCATAAGTAAGTAACAGTGACAATATAAAATTGCTTTTATCTATAGGGAGGAGAAAATAGTGGATTCTCAAAGATTAAATGTTATGCTCATCTTTTCTGATCACTTAAGAGCAGATGCACTTGGGTGCTTTGGCAATAATCTGATTAAAACGCCCAATATCGATCAATTGTCAGAAAACGGAACGCAGTTTAATCAATGCATGGTTACACAACCGACTTGTACTCCGTCAAGGGCTTCCATATTAACTGGAAGATATCCATCGGCAATTAGGACAAGAATGGTAGGATGCTCCATGCCTAAGGAAGAGATGACCATTGCAGAAATTTTAAGAAAAAATGGCTACAAAACGGCATCTATAGGGAAGATACATCTGGTGCCTCAATTTATAGAGCAGCAGGCTATAAATAATACCGTCACATCCCATAATGACGACGGCGACAAGAGTCATTATGACTATTACGGGTTTGAAGAAATTGATTTGGTAGATGGCCAGGGGTATAGATGTGTTGGAGATAAATATATTCAATGGCTCAATGAGCAGGTACCTGATTGGCAGAAATTAATATCAAAATCGGAGCGGTATGAGGATGGGACCAAAGATACGCTTGTATATCCTTTGCCTGAAAGGGTACATTCAAGTAATTATATTGGTGATAAGGCAGTGGAGTTTATCGAACAGCAAGATGAAACTCCTTTCTTTCTCCATGTCTCTTTTCCGGATCCACATCCTCCTTACAGTGTTCCGGAGCCTTATGCAAGCATGTACCATCCAGAGGATATAGAGGATCCCATCTTGCCGGTGACAAAATCAAAAGGGTTGAATAGCCGATTTGAAGATGTGTATTTCGGGAGAAAAAACAATAGAATGATAACGGCTACCGGTAAAATGTGTGATTGCCCTCTTGGGACAAATTATGATGATTATTCCAAATATAGTAGAAATAATTGGAGGAAAGTGCGTTCTCTTTATTATGGAATGGTGTCATTAGTGGACAAAAATGTCGGCAAAATATTAAAGGCGCTCGGGCGAAAGCAATTGCTAAATAATACGCTGATTGTGTTTGTGGCAGATCATGGAGATTACCTGGGAGATCATGGATTTTCAGGAAAAGGATTTCATTTTGATAGTGTAATAAGGGTTCCGTTAATATACAGTTGCCCGGGTATAATAAAAGAGCAAACAATCGATAACATTGCATCTACTGTAGATATTGTGCCGACCATTCTTGATATTCTTAATATGGAAGAACCCATAGGCGTTCAGGGTATTTCAGAAAAATCGGTAATTCTTGGGAATTCCAATTACAGGCGGACATCTGCGTTAACAGAAAATGACGATGATATGGGTAAGCTTAGAATGCGTACGATTACTACGAACGAATGGAAGCTTACCTATTATGCAGGTGAAAATTTTGGAGAATTATACGATAGGATAAAGGATCCTCAAGAGCGGAACAATTTGTGGGACGTACAGGAATATAGGGGAATAAAGGGCAAATTGTTAAATATGCTGTTGGAAGAAGTCATATGCAGTATTGATGTAAAAAATGGGAGAACTCAGGAGCCTGCTCCTTCAGTGGTAAAGTGGATACCAAAACATTATCGATTAACGAAGGCATTGAGCCGATAGAATATATAGAAATTTTAATAAAAAAAGGGGGATGAAAAAAGTGAATATATTGTTAATTACTACTGATCAGCATTTATATGATACCGCTCTACCTGATTTTCCGGTTGAACTCAAAGGAATTAAGAGACTGCGTAAATCGGGAATGTTTTTTACCAATGCGTTTACACCGACTGCCCAATGCTCACCGGCTCGAGCCAGTTTATTGACAGGCTTATTGCCACATGCGCATGGAATGTTCAATAATTGCCATAATAGGCCTCATATTATTGAAGACTTGCCTGTTGGCCAGTGGACGTATACAAGAGCATTAAAGGAAAAAGGTTTTTTAGTGGGTCAAGTTGGAAGATGGCATATATCTAAAAACATATCTCCAATGGAGTACGGTGTAGATGATTACATCAATGAATACAATGATATTATGAGTATGGAAGAGAGGAAAGCGCTAAATCAATCCTTAAAGGGTATTATTCAGGTAAGGGAACCTGTAGCGAAAGGAGAGGTTTTAAGTGGGGTATATGCGAATCAAATAGAAGCCCCGGAACAAAAATTAGCTTCAAAAGCGATGGATTTGATGGAGAAGTATGCGGAAAGCGGTAGGCCATGGCACTTAAGGGTTGAATTTGGCGGTCCACATGTACCTTGGATAATACCTGAAAAATATGATAATCTGGTGGATTCTTCCGCCATTAAGAAGCCAATTAATTTCGATGAGACTTTTGCAAACAAGCCAACTATACAAAAAAGGCAGCATAGGAGTGCCAATCTTTGCAGCTGTTATCATGATTGGGACTGGGCCAGCAAGAATTTGATACGATACTACGGTTACATAGCCCTGTTGGATGATCAGATTGACTCATTGCTCAATAAGTTGGATACTCTCGGTATGACTCGGGATACAATGGTTATATTTACATCGGATCACGGGGAAATGGCCGGTGCCCATAACAGAATCGGCAAGGGTGAACTACCCTATGATGAAATATATCATATACCCATGGTTGTAAGCTGGCCAGGTCATGTGAAGTCCGGCAGTATATGCGATGAATTTGTAATGCTGCATGATTTGTGCCCAACCATGCTATCTGCTGCGGGAATTGATTGCCCAAATCATCTTCATGCAAGGAATTTTATGGGTTTGTTGTTAAATGAACCTGTTAAAAATCAGGGTAGGAAACAAATACTGATGGAACATCATGGCACTTTTCAACCACTCATGATTCGGATTTTAAGGGATAAATATGGAAAATATTGCTTTAACCCATTTGATTTCGATGAATTTTACAATTTAGAGGAGGATCCTGGCGAATTGATTAATCTGATCAATGATCCTTCATATCAGTCGATCATACAGGACTATCGCAGTAGACTTTTGGAAGAACAGGAGCGCGTGGGAGAAAAGTGGAGTAAGATATCCTATTGGTTTCTGAATGAGCTTGCATTTCAAGAAAAAGACAAGAGTGGGGATTAAGCTTAGTCTTCTATAAAAAGGGAAAATGGAGGGTAAAGCATGCAAGAATTAGTAAAAAAGCATTTGTACGTTATGGAAAAGCACATTATCCATTATAAAATACCAGGAATTGTAGTAACAAATAGAAGATTATTGCAGATGATTTTTCAACATAGCGATAGCGATGGGATAGCATTTAGCGTCCCCGCTGAAATCATAGATTTTGTTAAGAAATTTTATACGGCACAAGAGTATCTTAGGGGTGATGCATGATTTGTGCTGCCTGCCATTTATTATGATAAATGGCTTTTTTGTTGCCTTCATAAATCTTATAATGCTCTTCCCGTAATATTTTTTAAATAATTTGCATGCATTCCCTTAAGTAAACGATGACGATCTTCAATTCGTAATTTGAAATCAGGCATAAGCAGGATTATGTTATTTTGAGCGACGAATGAGTGTTCAAGATAACATAGGGCTCATATTACGAATCAAGGGATGACGATATATCTGATTAAATAAAAAACTTCGACGTGATATAATGGTAAAAAAGGCGGCTTTTATGCCTTGAAAGAATCGAAGGGGATGGATATAAAAAATGAATAAAAAATTGCTTTTAGCAATAATTACACTATTAAATAAAGGAGAGAATGATAAATATGAGGATTTTGTTCTTGGATCTTGACACATTACGTTCTGACCACCTTGGATGTTATGGATATCACAGGAATACATCGCCGAATATCGATAGGATAGCAAAGGATGCTGTAAGATTTGACAATTATTATTGCTCAGATGCACCATGCCTTCCGTCACGTACTGCTTTGATGTCAGGCCGTTTTGGGATACATACTGGTGTAGTAGGCCACGGAGGGACAGCTGCGGATTTCAGGATTGAAGGCGAAAACCGTGGCTTTGTGGATGCTCTTTCAAGGGAGAGCCTGCCTGCATTTTTGCGTTCGGTAGGTTTTAAAACTGTGTCCATAAGCCCGTTTGCAGAGAGGCATTCTTCATGGACATTTTATGCAGGATTTACTGAAATGCATAATACGGGTGGAAGAGGGCAGGAATCGGCAGAAGAAATTACTCCCGAAGCGTTGAAATGGATTAAGGAAAATGCCGGAGATGATAACTGGTTTTTACATATAAATTATTGGGATGCTCATACGCCGTATAGGGTACCTGCAAAATTTGGAGATCCTTTTGAAAATGATCCATTACCCGACTGGATAACCGAAGATGTTTTAAAGAAGCATCAAAAGTTGGTCGGACCCCATGGAGCTCTGGAAATCAACATGTACGATAATTATGAAAATCCGAAATTCCCCCGCCAGCCTGGCGAAATCAAGAATATGGACGATTTGAGAAGAATGATCGACGGATATGACTGCGGAATCCGTTATATGGACATGCATATAGGAATTATCCTGGATGCCCTTTCGAAACAGGGCGTACTTGATGATACGGCAATTATTGTAAGCGCTGACCATGGTGAAGCTCAGGGAGAACTTGGCATGTATGGTGAACATGGTACTGCGGATAACGTAACCTGCAAGATTCCCATGATTATAAAATGGCCGGGCTGTAAAAGGGGATATATAGATAAGGGGCTCCATTATAATCTTGATTTATGTCCTACGTTTTCGGAACTGTTTGGCAGGGTTCCTGCCCCAAGTTGGGATGGCAGAAGCTTCGCCAAAGCAATATTAAGCGGCAGTGAATGCACAAGGGAGTATTTGGTTATAAGCCAGTGTGCGCATGTTTGCCAGCGGGGTGTAAGGTTTGGAGATTGGCTATATATAAGGACCTATCATGACGGATACCATCTATTCCCGGATGAGATGCTGTTCAATATTAAAAAGGATACTCATGAACAGGATAATGTAGCTTCTAAATATCCTGATAAATGTAAAGATGCCGTATATTATCTTAATCAATGGCATGACGATATGATGAAGTCGATGCCATATGATGTGGATCCATTATGGACGGTGATAAAGGAAGGCGGCCCTTATCATGCCAAGGGCAATCTGCGAAGTTATTGTGAATATTTAAAGAAGACAGGCAGGGAATATGCCATCCCCGAACTTAAAAAAAGACATCCAAATGAGTTTAAGTAAAAGCAATTTTTAATGTGACTAAACTTCGGTCCGTAATATGAAATAAATTACGAATTGAAGGTTATTAAAAAGGGTGACGGATTTGGCTAAGATATATACAGGCTCGTTAATCATGCCGGTTTCCGGTAATTGTAATTTGAGTTGTGCATATTGCTACAGGGCACAGATGCGGGATAATAATGTTAAAAGAATGTCTTTTGATGTACTTGAAAGGTTTATAGCGCAATATATTGAATTGAATCCGGTAATGCCGTCGTTTGGATGGCAGGGAGGAGAGCCGCTTTTAGCAGGGCTCGATTTTTATAAAAAAGTTATCGAACTTCAATGCAAGTACAAAAAGAGCAACACGGCAGTATCCAATTCGATTCAGACAAATGCTACATTGGTAAATGACGGGTGGGCAAAATTTTTCAAAGAGAATGATTTTCTGGTAGGCGTCAGCATCGACGGTCCTTCGGAATACCATGATTCTTTAAGAGTCGATTCAAGCGGCGGACCTACACTAAAAAGAGTTTTAAGGGGTGTTGGATATTTAAGAAAATATGATGTTGATTTCAATATACTTCTCACAATAAATAAATACAATGTAAAGCATGCGGTAAAAGTATTCAGATACTTGATAAATAAAGGCTTTTATTATGTTCAACTTATACCTGTCACCGACTTTAACGACAGGGGTGAGCCTTCAGCATATACTATAACACCCGATGAATACACAAATTTCATATGCACGATATTGAATGAGTGGATAAAGCTTGACAATCCGTCGGTATATGTAAATATAATCGATATTCTACTGCATTCTTATCTTGGATATAAGCCGCCTTATTGTGTATTTAACCGCTTATGTGATAAAATGATTACCGTCGATTATAACGGTGATGTATATCCATGTGATTTTTTTGCCGAGGAGAAATATAAAATAGGTAATATAATGGAATCCGACATAAATGATATGTTCAAAATGCAAAGTTATAAAAGTTATATCGGGAATATGCATGCACTGCCTGATGAATGCAAGGTATGCAGATGGTTTTTTACCTGCCATGGAGGATGCATGAGGCATATGGACGTATTCAAAAAGGGCGTTAAGGAAAATTATTTTTGCCGGTCATATAAAAAAATATTTGAGTATTATTTTGATACTTTTAACCGGGTTAAAAACAGCCCACGGAATAGTAATTTAAGAAATTTTTTGTTATCATTGCAGGAATAGAAAATAATAATTAGATTTGATTTTTAATATAATTGTGCCGCAGGAATGATGTTTTTTGATATACCGGTAGTTTTACAAGAAACCGCCGGTATATCAATGTCATATTAAAGAAATTTATTCTGTAACATAAAAAGAGGCTTTCAGTTTACAATTGCTGTCTGTTCCTATAAACAATCTGAATTCTCCCTTTTCCAATACGGGTTTCGACTGCCTATCCAGGAAAGCGAAACGTTCAGCCGGAATTTTAAATGATATTGTTTTAGTCGTATTTGCAGGTATCTCGGTTTTTACAAAGTCGCATAGACGCCTTACAGGCGTTGCAATGGAACTTACAACATCCATAAAATATGCCTGTACAACTTCTTCGGATGTTATATTGCTTTTATTGGTCACATCCGCCTTTACAGATAAAATATCACCCTTTTTAATATATGGATTCTCTATTTTAATATTGGAATATTCGATATCCGCATATGTAAGGCCATAACCAAATGGATAAAGGGGTGTAACATCAACATCGATGTATCTTTTGAACATCTCGTAAGGTCTTCCGCTTGACAGCCTGGAATAAAAAACAGGAATTTGTCCTGTAGAACGTGGGAATGTGGCGGTAATTTTGCCGGCGGGGGCATAGTCCCCGAAGATAATATCAGAGCAGGCATTTCCGGCTTCAATACCGCCATGCCAGGCAAGCAGAATCGCATCGGCATTTTGGTCTAAAAACTCACATGCCAATGGGCGTCCGGTCATAAGTACTGCAACCACAGGTTTCCCTGTCGATTTTAAAACATCGAGGTATTGATTCTGTATTTTTGGTAAAGATATATCGCTGCGGCAGTGAATCTCACCTGTCCAGGATTCAGGTTCTCCGCAAGCGTATATAATAACGTCGCAGTCCCTTGCCATATTCTTGGCTTTTTCAAAATCGCAACTGCATCCATTTTCAAAATCACAGCCTTTTATGTATTCAATAGTATTATCACCGGTGTTTTTTAATGCCTGAAGCAGTGTCACCGCGTCATGCTCATTGCCCTTACATCCCCACATGCCTATCATATCCCTAGCAGCGTCTGCAAGAGGGCCCGTTACAAGGATCTTGCCGCCGGTCTTCTTTAGCGGAAGTATGTGCCCTTCATTTTTTAAAAGCACCATCGAACGTCTTGCCATATCGCGCGCGGCGTTTCTAAATTCATCGCATAACTGGATGTTTTCATTTTCAGTGTTCTTATACGGGTTATCGAATAAGCCGAGGGCAAACTTGACGCATAAAATACGCGTTACACTTTCATTTATACAGTTTAACAGTTCAGGATCTTCATTAACCAGTTGCTCCAGGTTTTCCATATATACGCCGGAATGCATGTCCATATCATTTCCCGCCTTAACACCAAGACGTGCGGCATCTTTCCTGTCTTTTGCAACCCTGTGGTAAATAAGTTCCATAATCGATTCCCAATCAGATACAACGAAACCTTCAAAACCATATTCATTTTTCAAAATATCTGTCAGAAATTTTTTGCTTCCGCTGGCAGGCTCGCCATTTATGGTGTTGAACGAACTCATTATAGACATTGCGCCTGCATCGACGGCAGCTTTATATGGAGGCATATATACGCTGTTTAGGGTATGCTCGGATATATCGGCGCCATCGTAGTCACGGCCGCCTTCGGATAGGCCGTATGCGGCAAAATGCTTCGGGCAGGCTGCAACATATGGATAATTTGTTTCAGGATTTATGCTCTGGAAACCCTGTACCCTTGCCCTGGCGATTTTGCATCCCAAATAGGGATCCTCTCCTGCTCCTTCTGCAATACGTCCCCATCTTGGATCGCGGGATATATCCACCATAGGAGCGTATATCCAGTTTATGCCCGACGCAGAGGCCTCCCTTGCGGCAATACTTTCAGAATATTTGATCTTGTCCAAATCCCAGCTGCAGGATGTGGCAAGAGGTATCGGGAAAATAGTCCTGAAACCGTGGATTACATCATCTCCAATTAACAAAGGTATCCCCAGGCGGGTTTGCTCAAATGCGACTTTTTGCAGTTCATTTACTTTTGCTGCGCCATATACGTTTAAAAAGCCGCCTACCAGGCCTTCTCTCAAATATTCCATTTTAGTTTCTTTCAGCGAGCCAAATAAAGACATTTGACCGATTTTTTCTTTCAGAGTCATTCTGCTTAACAGTTTCAAGGATTTATCTCTGTATTTTTCTGCTCGAAACCTTTCTCCCATAAAAATCACCCCTTAAAATATTTAATTCTAATGATAATATACAATAATTAATTTTGCCAGTAAATAAAAGACAGCAATTATATTTAACTTCGATTGGCAATATGGGATTATGTTATTTTGAACACTCATTCGCCAGATTCAAGTTTTGTAAGTTCTAAGG
>JASEJN010000087.1 GCA_030016385.1 Clostridiales bacterium
ACCATAATATTCCTTAATACCCTAAATAATCAGTTAGCACAACAGATTAATTTATCATGTAAAAAAAATCAGCTTAAAGATTGTCCTGATCAGTGAGGATAACCGGCCCTTCTTTTGTGATAGCAATCGTGTGTTCATATTGAGCAGATAGTTTACCATCGGCTGTTCTTGCAGTCCATCCGTTATCATCTATAGTGACATCGTATACTCCGACATTTATCATGGGCTCAATCGTAATCGTCATGCCCTCTTTTAGCCTTAGACCCCTTTTGGGAATACCATAGTGGGGGACAACAATATCGTCATGCATTATCCTTCCAATACCATGCCCTGTAAAATCCCTTACGACAGAATATCCTTTTGATTCCGCATAAGTCTGGATTGCATATCCTATATCACCTATTCGGTTCCCGACAACAGCTTTATCTATCCCTATATAAAGGCAATCCTTAGTAACCTTTAATAGTTTTTTCGCGCTATCCGATATATTGCCGACGGCATACGACCAAGCTGAATCCGCAAGCCATCCGTTTAAGTTTACAACCATATCTATCGTTACTATGTCCCCATCTTTGAGAGGTACATTATTAGGAAAACCGTGGCAAACCTCATCGTTGACGGATGCACATGTAGCATAAGGATAACCCATGTAGCCCTTTTGTTCAGGAATAGCTCCCCTGTCCCTTATATATTTTTCAACAAACTTATCTATTTCCAAAGTGGTTCTTCCCTCTCTGACTATTTTTCTAAGTTCCCTGTGACACGAAGCGAGAATCTTTCCTGCCTCTGCCATATGGGCTATCTCATCCTTACTTTTAATATCAATCAAAATATACACCTCTATTTATAAAATATTCACTCTATTATAATAACATATTTTTTACTTGCAGTAACAATTATTACAAAGATTAATTTTCAGTTTGTAATGGACACATGCAGATTATTTGAAGAATTGCATAAAAACTATAAATCTATCAGACCTTGAATCATATAATAGTTATGTAGAAAAAAGCTGAAGGTGTTTTATAATGTTTGATTTTCTAGCATACAGGCCGATGAATTCATATATGCCAAAACCCCCTGGGGATGACCCTGTATCATTTATAAGAATTATCAATGCTTATAACAGCTCAAAAAAAATCGACGTATACGGGAACGGCCGTATTTTTACAAGATCACTGGGGCAGAAAAAATTTACACCATATATGATCATACAATCAAGGCAATATAGGATAAATATTTACCGTTCAGGCAAAATGTCAAATCCTGCAGCCGATACTATATATGCTTTTGAACCTGATATGATTTATACGATAGCTGTTATAGGTGACAATAAGGGAGAAATTATTATTATACGAGACACCAAGCCATCTATAGAAAAAGGCAAATCAGGCATAAGGGCAGCGAACTTATGCCAGGACGCCCCGATGGTCGATATGATAACGCATGACGGGAAATATATATTTAACGGCATACTTTACAAGGACACCACCGATTATATAAGTATTGCCCCGTCTAAGTATTCATTTAAAATAAAGCCATCTGGATCAGATGTTAGTATCTATACGATACCCATAAGGGATATACGCCAGGATTGGAACTATACATTTTATATCGTAAAGCCCCTGTCTGTTTTAATGCTTATCGACGGAAATACTTATATAAAAAAGGCGAAGCAAGAGGCCAAAAGCTAACTTTTGACCTCTTGCTCCTGATAAATCGAATGCTAAAAACTTCAAGGAAAGAAGCCTACTGTTCATAAAGCTTCACTAAAGCTCCCCTTTAAGTCCTATCTCGGCGGCAGCCGACTGCATTCCCTTTATCGTCTCTTCTATAACCTTTTCCGTGTCCATCCCGAGTTTTTCCGCACCTTCTTTGATTACATTCCTGTTTACACCGGCTGCGAAACTCTTTTGCTTCCATTTTTTCTTTACAGATTTTACTGTTAAATCCAACACGCTTTTGCTCGGCCTCATGATGGCCGTTGCAGTTATAAGGCCTGTAAGCTCATCTATCGTAAAGAGCACCTTTTCCATGGTTTCTTTCGGCTCGACATCACAGCATATTCCAAAACCATGGCTTTGTATTGCCCTTATGTAATCCTCCGGCCAGTTTTCCCCCTCCAATATCTCTTTTACTTTTATGCAATGCTGCTCGGGATACATCTCATAGTCCAGATCATGTACCAAACCTATTATTCCCCATTTTTCAGGATCTTCATTATATAACGACGCGAAGTGGCGCATGACGGATTCGACAGTCAGCGCATGCTTTATGAGACTATCGCTCTTGGTATATCGTTTTAAAAGTTTAAATGCCTCTTCCCTCGTCGGAACTGTATTTGTCATAAATATTCCCTCTTTCGTAAACCATTTATAAATAGGTCAGTTTATATAATATTTTACTTTATATTGTTTTTTAAGTTCGCTTATCTTTTTATTGTAAGCTGTTTTTGCCTCATCCTCTATTTGCTTATCGCCCCATGAAGGATATTTTTCAGTTATCCCTCTTAATATTTCATCCATAAACTTCTCTTTCATCCTGCTTTCGGAAACAGCTTTCATATATCCTTTTGGAGCATAATCGGACCAGTATCTGTTATATGTTATGTTTAACCTTTTTATCAGATCCATTATAGACTTTTTTGTTTCTTTACTGTTATTCTCTTCAAGGATATTCCTCTGGCCTCTTGCATATTCCTTTGCTTCGCTTAAAGTCATGGCAATACCCTGCCTTTGAGCTTCCTGAAACAACAGGCTTCTTTCAATTATTATATCAAGTGCCTGTCTATCCGTCATTTTGTCCGCTCTTTCCTGTTTAAAAGATTGTACACCATTTACGGTTATCACAATATTGCCTACTTTCGCTGCGGCATGGCTTGCAGCTTTGTTGCCCATAGAACAGCCTGTACCAAGCAAGAATAGCAACATAAATATAATTAAAATGAGATTGGCATGTCTCATATATAAAATACCTTCTGTCATCTGTTTTATATATTATATCAGACCTGAAGAACCATAACAACTATTTAGAAGTACAGGCTCTTCAATTCGTAATATGAGCTTATGTTATTTTGAACACTCATTCGCCGGATTCAAGTTTTGTAAGTTCTAAGGTCTGCGGCCTTGAGAATCCAAGAGCTTTTGAAATTCGTTCCACTCAGACAATCAAAAGCTCTAAGGATTCTTATGCGGCAGCAGGCCGAGAACTTATCAAAACTTTCATAATGCTCATTCGTCGCTCAAAATAACATAATTCTATTTATGCTGATTTCATATTGCGAATTGGAGAAGTACAGGCTAACATGAGGATAATAAAATAAATATACACTCGCATTTGTTACCGATTTGTAATGTTATATTTATTCTTTTGTAACAACATGAATGAATAAAAAATATATTCTGTATTTAGAAAGGTATTTATATTTATAAAATGGGGTGCTAATAATGAAGACCAAAAAAATAATATTATTTACCGCGATCATATTGTCAATAATTTTAGTGGGAGTGTTTGCTTACGGGTATATTGCGTTCAGTAAAGTTAACATAAAGAAAATATCCAAAAATGACAGTGACCTTGGAATAAATAAAAATACCAATTATATTCCAGATGTAATAAACACGCCTCCTGTGAAAGAAGATAACGACAGGGTAATCAATATAGCCCTTATGGGCGGTGATAAGAGATCGAAAAATGATACAGGCAGGGCTGATGCTATAATAATCCTTACAATCGATGAAGTGCATAAAAAAATAAAAATATCATCTATAATGCGCGATGCTTACGTTAGCGTATACGGTTACGGCAATACTAAAATAAACCACTCATATGCATACGGAGGCCCACAGCTTTTGATAAAGACATTGAATCAAACTTTCAATTTAGACATAAGGGATTATGTATATGTCGACTTTTTCGGACTTGAAAAGCTGGTAGATGCACTTGGCGGCGTGGATATAAATGTTAAAAAAAATGAAATACCCTGGATAAATACCTGCATAAGAGAAACCTCGATGATAAAAAAGAGAAAACCCCATTATATAAAAAAACCAGGTATGCAAAACTTGACTGGTGAACAGGCATTAGGATATGTTAGAATAAGATATGTAGGAAATGGCGATTTTGACAGAACGGAACGCCAGAGAGAGGTCTTATCGATTCTTTTTAACAAAATAAAAGATGCCGGACCCCTGAAGTATTCCTATATTGCCCTTAAAATGCTGCCTTTTGTTGAAACTAGCTTTGACAAAACCGATATAATTAATCTGGGGCTTGAAATTTTTTCAAAGGGCATATCTTCAATAGAGCAGCAGAGATTCCCGGTAGATGGTTACTGGCAGGGTAAGACGATAAATAAAATCTGGTATCTTGCATTTGATACTGAAACAACAAAAGATCAGATTCATGACTTTATATATGATGATGTGGTACCGGTTAAGAAACAGTAGTTAAATCAGGGGTGATATTTTGCAAAACATGCAGAAGCACATACTCATTATCGAAGATGAAAGTTCCATAAGGGGATTTATAAAAGTAAACCTGATCCGGAATAACTTTTATGTCTTGGAAGCTGCTTCAGGCGAAGAAGGAATAAAAGCAGTGCATTCAGATCATGTAGATGCTGTAATACTGGATATAATGCTTCCCGGTATCGACGGCTTTGAAGTATGCCGTATATTGAGAAAGGAATTCCCCGGAATCGGCATAATAATGCTAACAGCAAAGAGCCAGGATATGGACAAGATAATGGGACTTGAGTACGGTGCCGACGACTATATGGTAAAACCCTTTAACCCTATGGAACTTGTGCTTAGAGTTAAATCCCTCATCCGCAGAATAGAAAAACCCGATAGCGACAGGAGAATAGTTGAAAGTCCGCCTTTCAGGATAGATACTTATTCTCAAACATTATATAAAGGGGAAAAAATCATAGAACTTACACCTACAGAGTATTCTATAATCAAACTTTTCATGGAAAATCCATCCAGAGCATTAAAGCGTGATGACCTCCTAAATGAAGTTTGGGGTTACAATTTCGTTGGAGATCCCAAAATAGTGGATGTCAATATACGCCGCCTCAGGGCAAAAATCGAAGATATGCCCGGAAAACCTGTATATATAGAAACCGTATGGGGCACCGGGTACAGATGGAGAGGTGGAAACAGTTAGCTTAAGATTATGAGAAGCATTAAAGTAAGACTTGTTGGAAATTTTGTATTCGTTATAGTAATAACTGTTGTGATATTCGAAATCTTTTTGATAAATTCCGTGAAACAGTATTATTATAATAACGTTGAAGAAGTTATGACAAATCAGATAAAATTTTCCGCTGACTTTTACAACAGATATCTATCATCATCATCCCTTGAAGATAACATTATAGACAATGTTGATGTTTTCTGGCAGCAGACAAATGCCGAGGTACAGGTGATCGACCTTAAAGGCAACATACTTATGGATTCAATCGGCGTGCCTTTGGCAACGGTTCAGTCATCTGATTTCAAGAAAGCTGCCCAAGGTTTAAAAGGTAAATGGATAGGTAAAATAAACGGCAGCGAGGATGCCATGGCAGTATCATATCCGTTGAAATCCGATGACAGGACTATCGGAGTGCTAAGGTTTATCACATCCCTTAAAGAGGTAAACAAAGCAATAAAAAAGGTGTCCATGGTCTTTATATGGGCAGGTCTTTTTGTCATTTTCATATCCGGGCTTGTCAGCATATTTTTATCCGATACAATCATAAAACCATTGAGAGAGGTAACGAATGCGGCCGAAAAGATGGCTGATGGAAAACTGTCGGTTAAAAGCATAAAAAAATATGATGATGAAATAGGCAAGCTTTCGGATACTTTAAACTATATGGCAGAAGAAATATTAAAAAGAGAAAAAATGAAGGATGAATTTATTTCGTCCATATCCCATGAACTTAGAACGCCGTTGACATCTATAAAGGGCTGGGCAATAACTTTAAATACCGATGATCTTAAGGATCAGCCTCTTATACGGGACGGCCTTGAAATAATCGAAAAGGAGAGCGACAGGCTGACACATATGGTCGAGGAACTTCTGGATTTTTCAAAGCTTTCTTCGAGAAAAATAACGTTAAATCTCGAAAAAGTCGATATCATCCATATCATGAAGCATGTAGAAAAACAATTATCTCCAAGGGCAAATGCAGAAAATATAAAATTCGATGTAACATATCCTAAAAGCCTCCCATCGATATTGGGAGATGAGAACAGGTTGAAACAGGTGTTTATAAATTTGCTTGATAATGCTTTTAAATTTATATCCGATGATGGGAAAGTTGAATTTTCTGCAAGGCAGGATAAAGGCAATATTATAATTTGTATAAAAGATAACGGCTGTGGAATATCAGAGGAAGACCTTCCTTATGTTAAAGAGAAATTTTATAAAGGTAAAAACAGCAAATCAAAAACGGGACTCGGACTTTCAATATGCGATGAAATCATAAAACTGCATAATGGCAGTTTGGAAATAAAAAGTGAGGAAAACAAAGGGACTGAAGTTTATGTCACACTCCCAGTCGATAGAGAGGAGCAGGAAAATGAAAAGGATTAGTATTTTTTTATTTTTGCTTTTGATGTTTTTTCTTGCATCCTGTATGCCTTCAGATATAAGTGCTGACAAAAAAATACTGCCGCCTGATAATAAAGATATACCGATCGAAGGCACTTGGAAGGTTGAAAAATATAAAAAAGGAGCATCAAAAAATTCGACATCATATAAGGCTGAGAATATGATAGGAAAAGCAGCGGTATTTGACGATAAAGTCGCAGTCGTTGGAGATGAGTCATGTATAAAGCCCTTATACAAGGTAAAAAATGTAGATGCTTCCGATTATCTATTGTATCAATACAAAACGAATGCGAGTTATCTTGGCATAACATCGCCCAGTATACAGGTCATAACGGTTACAGCAAAGGACCAGTTTTTCTATGAATTCATAAAATACAGCGATACTGAGATAATAACATATGTAAACGGCACTTTTCTATATTTCAAAAAGGTTTCCGGTAAAGTAAATATCGATTCAAGCAAACTTAATGAAAAAGGCAAAAACGTATTGGGCTCAGACAGGTTCAGCAGCGGAAGCGAATATTCAGGAATACTCCTCGGCCTTAAATCACATAAAAAGTCTTCCGATGCCGAATACTCCTACAGGACGCTGTGGATATCATCCTCCAATAAAATATCCGGCAATGTATATGAAACAGAAGGGCTTTTTGTTCCGAGAAAAAGCGGCTTCTGGACGGTAAATGTAAAACAGAATAATACAGGCGGCAGGATTACAAGCAGAATAATTGCAGACTCTGTAGGAAGAAATATCTATGACAGCGCAGCTATGGATTTATACCTTCATAAAACGAATGCATACAAGGATATTTTATATGTCGGAAATAATTATATTTCTACGGAAAATACCGATGTTTCCGGTATTATATATTATAGAATGCTACCCATAGATAACATAGAAAATATAAGGGCCGTTAAAATATCCGATATTGCAGGAAACACAGGAAAAGCCGCCCTGTTTGACAGCGGCAAAAGGTATCTCACATCACTATCGGAAAACGACGATGCAGGCAGTATAGATGAAGAAAACTTCGCTGTGGTAAGGCGAAACGGCCATTGGGTACTTAAGGGAAAACTGAACAATTCCGACAAGGGAGATTTTTATATAAATACAATACCTCCGAAAATACTGGTATCATATGATGAACTTTTTGTACCGTGGAACGTCGTAAAATTAAAAATTCCTGATGCGGTAGACATCTATACATCGCCAAACATGGATATGGCGATAATACTCACTAATACCAATATTTATATATATACCATCGATAACGGAACATTATCCAAGATGCCGATTAGAAAAGTAAAGCTAAATGACAAGGAAACAGCCGTAATGGCAGAATGGGCTACGGGAAAGTATACGAACAAATGGCAAAAGGAATTTATAAGTCAGGGCGCAAAAGTGCTGAAAAGTTAACGGTTACTTCTTGCTTTTAGCATTTAAGAAGCTGCTCAAGTCCGTTTCAACGACCTTACCCTTTATTGAACCGGATACTGTTACAGCCTGTCTGCCATATATTTCCCATTTATCTTTGAATTTTGAAATGGGATATGCCCGTCTTTGTCCTGAATACGGATCATTAACAATTACATCGCCGTCGGAATACCCTGTTAAAAGATATGTATGCTCGGGAGCTATCCAGTAAACGGTGTTATTGTTCCCATCGGTCCATATTGTTGACAGGAATGGCTCTGTTAAATCCTTTGTCGTCCACACAATGACAGGCCTTCCGCTGTCAATGATGCCGAGAAGGTTCTGAAAAGATATACCTGTTACATCAAGTCCCTTACCTGGCAGATATTTATCTATTATATCGGCAATCGCTTTATGATAAACGCCAAAACCGTTTGAAAATGGATCGCCTATAAAAGCTTCATTTGGACTCTTGCCGTACATCTTTCCATTTTTCAATACCGGAAGATATGCCTTGGGAATATTTCTTGCTACGCCAACTTTTCCTACATGCACCCCCGACCAGTTTAAAAGCATAGTAAGCGCTGTTGCCTCGCATCCCGATGGAAGTTCAGGCATCTGGCTTATAACAGGCACATCCTTTATCTCTTTAATAACCTTAAGGGAGCGCTCATTATCTTTTTTATCAGATGCAATATCGTTGGCAGCAGTCCCTCCATTATTTATATTGTTTATATTCTCATTTTCGAAATATCCAAGGTTCTTGATTATAGACAATTCTACGCAAATAACCATTATAAGAACCGCCGATATCAACGTAATTGTCAAGCTCAAAAAAATTTTGTTTTTATACTTCACGCCATGCTTTTCAGTTCTCTCTGTAATATTGTCCACCTTCTTTATGCTGTCATATAAGCAAAGCATACTTGCAATATTTTCCAAGTGCAGGCATACATTCTGCTCCAATTCGCAAACTTTCAATTTTTGAATTTGCGCTATTTTAAAAGACGACTTTCACCAGATTCACCTTTAAAAAAACAATCGGCAGTATAATTTACGGCAAATTTCATAAAGAACTTAATATTTCAACTTGGATTTGCAGGGGCGTATATAAATTATATCTTCAATTCGCAATATGAACTTATGTTATTTTGAACACTCATTCGCCAGATTCAAGTTTT
>JASEJN010000088.1 GCA_030016385.1 Clostridiales bacterium
CACAGCATAATTCAATTATTTTTGCTTAACCGTCCCCAAACTTGCAACCTCAACTCCCAACTTTTGCTTAACCGTCCCCAAACCCTTAACCGTCCCCAAACCCCAAACTTTTGCTTAACCGTCCCCGTCGTCTGTTGTTCTCACGGGCTTTAGGTTCACTCTCGCCAGCGATTTTTTTGCTTTTTCGGGTTCACTTGAAAGCCAGTCGAGCATAATGTATGCTGCAATTATATCCATACCGTGCACCTTTTGGAGTCTCTCTAAGGTATAACCATGAACTTCAAGAGGTTTTATTTCGCCTGTCTCCCACCAGTATTTAAGGTTTTCAAGTACTTCAGGATTCATTTTCAGGATTCTGCCGGATATTGCATCCACATGGCCCCTCGGATACTTAAACTCCGATATTAAACGTTCGCGTATATTTTTTTCATCAAAAATATGTCCCATTTTTCACCCCTTAATTATTTAAAAATTTCGGCTTTTTAAATTATATGTTTGATTACCTGTTTATCATTCATAAAATATATAAAAAAAGTTACAGCACAATGCATGAAATTGCATTGTGCTGTAACTTTTCCACTGCTCTACAACTTTCCTATCGGGCAATAAATGTTTTATTCTCCAAATGCATTTATATACATCTGTTTAATCTCGCTTATAAGAGGATATCTCGGGTTTGCTCCTGTACACTGGTCATCGAAAGCCTGTTCAGACATTTCATCAAGCGTAGCGTAAAAACTCGTTTTGCTGACTCCTGCTTTGCTTATAGACTTCGGTATATTTACTGTATCTTTAAGCTTATCTACAGCCTTGATTAGAAGCTCCACCTTTTCCTCATCTGTGTTTCCCCCCAATTTCAGGTAATCAGCGATCCTTGCATATCTCCACTTGGCGTTAGGATACTTGTACTGCGGGAATGCCGCCTGTTTTCTCGGGTTGTCTACAGCATTGTATCTTATGACTTCATCTATCAAAAGGGCATTTGCAATACCGTGGGGTATATGATGCATTGCCCCTAATTTATGGGCCATCGAATGGCATACGCCCAAGAATGCGTTGGCAAATGCCATACCTGCCATAGTTGATGCATGAGCCATTTTTTCTCTTGCTTTTACATTTACAGTTCCTTCATTGTATGCCTGCGGCAAATATTTAAATACCAGTCTTGCGGCTTCCAATGCAAGGCCGTTTGTATATTCGGATGCCAAAACCGAAACATATGCTTCAAGAGCATGAACAAGCGCATCGATCCCTGATGCCGCCGTAAGACCCTTTGGCATCTTTATCATTAGTTCAGCATCTACAATCGCCATATCGGGGGTCAGTTCATAATCTGCAAGCGGATATTTCATTCCATTTTTTTCATCTGTTATTACAGCAAATGGTGTAACTTCCGAACCTGTTCCTGAAGTAGTCGGTATGGCGACCATCATGGCTTTATCGCCCATCCTTGGGAAGCGGTACACTCTCTTCCTTATATCCATAAACCTTATTGCAAGATCTTCAAACTTTACTTCCGGGTGTTCATAGAGAACCCACATGATTTTAGCCGCATCCATTGCGGAACCTCCGCCTATCGCTATTATGACATCGGGCTTGAATTCCTGCATCTCCATTGCGCCTTTTTTCGCCGACAAAAGCGTAGGATCCGGCTCCACATCAAAGAATACCTCGCATTCCAAACCTCTTTCACTCAGTACGTTTGTAACAAGGTCGGCATATCCAAGTTCGAACAATCCCTTATCTGTCACGACAAATGCCCTTTTCTTTCCCATATCCTTGAGTTCATTGAGGGCAGTTGCGAGACATCCGAATTTGAAATAAATTTTTTCAGGGACTCTAAACCAAAGCATATTTTCTCTCCTCTCGGCAACACTTTTTATATTCAAAAGATGTTTAACTCCAACATTTTCCGATACTGAATTCCCTCCCCAAGAGCCGCAACCAAGGGTAAGAGATGGCTCCAGTTTAAAGTTGTATATATCTCCTATCGCTCCCTGCGAAGAAGGCATGTTTATTATTGTCCTTCCGGTTTTCATAACCTGACTGAATTTTTTAATCCTATCCTTCGATACAACCTGATTCGTATACAGAACGGAAGTATGCCCGAATCCTCCAAGTTCAATAAGCCTTGCTGCCTTTTCGAGAGCTTCGTCAAAACTTTTCACCTTGTACATTGCGAGTATCGGTGAAAGTTTTTCATGAGAAAACGGCTCATCAAGTTCAACGGACTCAACTTCACCGATCAAAACCTTGCTTGATTCTGGGACTTCTATTCCTGCCATCTTTGCGATTTTATATGCACTCTGCCCAACGATCTTAGCATTTACCGAACCATTAATTAGGATTATTTTCCTTACCTTGTCTATTTCATTGCCTTTTAGAAAATAAGCTCCTCTTTCCCTGAACTCGTCTTTTACCTCGTCATATACTTTATCCATTACGATCACAGACTGTTCAGATGCGCATATTACTCCGTTATCAAATGTTTTTGAAAGAAGTATTGAATTTACGGCCATTTTTATATGGGCTGTTTCATCTATTATAGCAGGTGTATTTCCAGGTCCCACGCCTATGGCAGGTTTTCCTGAAGAATATGCGGCCTTAACAAGCCCGGGTCCCCCCGTTGCAAGTATTTTATCGCATTCTTTCATCAGCAATTGCGAAAGCTCTATAGTAGGTTCATCGATCCATCCTATAATGCCCTCCGGTGCCCCTGCTTTTACGGCGGCCTCCAGAACTATCCTCGCTGCTTCCGTAGTTGACTTTTTTGCCCTCGGATGCGGTGAAAATATGATGCCGTTTCTGGTTTTAAGCGCTATAAGGGATTTAAATATGGCAGTCGACGTGGGATTCGTTGTGGGAACGATAGCTGCAATTACACCTATGGGTTCGGCTATTTTTGCGATGCCGAATGCTATATCCTTCTCGATTACTCCACATGTTTTATCATCCTTGTATTTGTTGTAAATATATTCCGATGCAAAATGGTTTTTTATAACCTTGTCTTCAACGATCCCCATACCCGTCTCTTTACAGGCAATCTTGGCAAGATAAATCCTTGCATTGTTCGCGGCCATCGCTGCCTGCCTGAATATCTCATCTACCTGTTTCTGAGTATATACCGAATATTTCTTCTGGGCTTCCCTTACTTCTTTGATTTTTTGCATTAATTCCTGTGCATTTGTTACTTTCACTCATATCACCTCGTTTTAAATCTGATTCTGATCTTCAATTCGTAATGAGTTTATGTTATTTTGAATGCTCATTCGCTATCCAAACTAACATAATTCTATTTATACCTGATTTCAAATTACGAATCGAAAATGCTGATTTTTATGATACCTTAACTTCATCGATAGAGTTCTGATACATTTTTGCAATGTTCCTTGTTCTTTCCATAACATTCTTGATATAAAAATGTGTATTCCATTTTTTAGAGTTTGTTTGTTAATCATTTAACAATTTTATTTTACTTCAACTTTATGGATATTTCAATATGTTAAAAAAATATTTTTGGGCATTCGGATAATTTAATTGAAATTTATTAATACTATATTTATCAGCAAATTAACTTTATCCATGGGCTTAAAGTTAAAACATTTGCATATGCGCTGTACTATAGAATAGCAAAAAAGTTTATCATAACTTAATGACCCAGCGACTTTAGCCGTTGGGAATATCAATGAAGGTGCATCAAGTTTACAGACTCTATATACTTCGAGCTTAGCGATTGAAACAATATTGTTCAAATATAAAATATGCACCTTATCAAGGAGGTTGAGGTATAAATGGATAAAACGTCTAATTTTCCAACATCGTTACCGGCACAAAAGCAGAATAAGCAGCCTGGATTTAATAATCTCATGAATCCAAAACCTGTATATGAATTTGCAGATTATGTACCCTCAGGAAAGCTTTCAGGAAAAGTTGCATTTATAACAGGTGGAGACAGCGGCATAGGGAGATCTGTCGCATTGACTTTCGCAAGAGAAGGGGCAGATATAGTCATCACTTATTTCGACGAACATGAAGATGCTGACGAGACTAAAAAAGAAATAGACTCTTTTAATAGAAAATGCATGCTCATTTCAGGAGATATAGGAGACGAAACATTCTGCAAACAGGCGATAAAGCAGGCAGTAGGCCAGTTCAAGAGAATAGATATACTTGTAAACAATGCAGCTGAGCAGCATCCTCAAAACAGCATAGAGGATATATCAAAGGAACAGCTTGAGAAAACGTTTGGTACAAATTTCTTTTCCATGTTTTATATTACAAAGTTTGCAATTCCTTATATGCCGTCTGGAAGCGCTATAATAAATACCGCATCCATAACAGCATACAAGGGGGATAAAAACCTTATCGATTATGCTGCTTCAAAGGGAGCGATAGTCTCGTTCACACGCTCGATGGCCCTTTCACTTATAAGCAGCAAAATAAGGGTGAACGCTGTCGCGCCCGGGCCGGTATGGACGCCTCTTATTCCTTCATCCTTCAGCGAACAGGATGTCGCGCAGTTTGGCACTGATACCCCGATAGGGAGACCCGCCCAGCCTGTAGAACTTGCCGGAGCTTATGTTTTCCTTGCATCATCCGATTCGTCATATGTTACAGGTCAGACTATCCATGTAAATGGCGGATTAGTGGTAAACGGATAAATATAAAGGGGTCCATACCCTTGAAGAATAAAGATTTGCTTCTGATCCTAAAAAAACTCTATAGAAGGTATAATGAAGACGAAATTGCATCCTTGGGCGCCCAGGCTGCATATTATCTTCTATTATCCTTTTTCCCGTTTTTAATATTCTTTATGACATTGCTCAGCTATACAAAAGCTATAGATGAAAATAACCTGCTGTTTTTATCTCATTTTCTTCCGCGCAGTGTATACTGGCTTATTCTGGACGTGATAACAAATATCTTAAGGACAAGAAAAATGGCGTTTATTTCCCTTGGCATGCTTGCAACCGTATGGAGTTCTTCATCAAGCGTGCTGTCATTTATGTATGGCATGAACAAAGCATATAGGAAAAAAGAGACAAGACCCTTTTGGAAAATCAGAGGAATATCCATGCTGTTTACTATCGGGACCTCAATTCTAATTACATCTTCAATAGTGCTCATTGTTTTTGGAGAAATAATAGGCAGACAGATATTCGGCATGCTGTATATTTCGGATTCTCTTGATATAATATGGGATCTATTCCGCTATTTAGGTGTATTTATAACATTATTCACTGTATTTATATTATTTTTCAGATACATACCAAACTGCCACCCGCCCGTTAAAAAGGTCATTCCCGGAGCAGCCTTCTCCACTATTTGCTGGATTATTATTTCACTGGGCTTTTCATTTTATGTTAATAACTTTGGAAACTTTTCCAAAACATATGGAAGCATAGGAGCTGTCATCGCTCTTTTATTATGGCTTTACTGGAGCAGCATAACAATACTCATGGGCTCTGAACTCAACGCCATACTTGTAAACTGCAAAGATAAATAAACTTCAATTCGCGATTTGAAATCAGGCATAAATAGGATTATGTTATTTTGAGCGACGAATGAGTGTTCAAAATAACATAAGTTCATATTGCGAATTGAAGATAAAACAATTACTATCTTTTGAGGCCTTTGAGTTCCTGCAAAATTATATCTTTCAGCAGGGTGGGGTTTGCTTTGCCTTTTGACTTTCTCATTACCTGCCCTATCAAAAATCCCACGGCTTTTCCTTTCCCCGAAAGATAATCCTCCACGGATTTGGGGTTCTCTTCTATAGCTTTTTTTGCAAACTCAGCGAGTTGAGCCTTATCGGATATCTGCATAAGCCCTAATTCATTTACTATATCCAGCGGTTTCTTTCCGCTTTTAAACATCTCCTCAAAAACCCTTTTGCCGACCGACACGCTTATCTTTCCATCATCGATCATCTTCAGCAAATCACCCAGATAGCCGGCCTTCACAGGTATGTTTTTGTATTCGAGATCCGCCTCTTTCATGAGCCTCATAAGCTCGCCCATTATAAAATTGCTTACAGCCTTCGGATTATAATAATGCTCATTAACCCCTTCAAAATATTCTGCAAGGTATTTGGAACTTGTTATTATTCCTGCATCATATTCCGGCAGTCCAAAAGATTCTATGAATTTTCTTCTTTTCTCTTTTGGAAGATCCGGAAGGGCGGACTTAAGCCCTTGTATATATTCATCATCGATTGCAATCGGTACAAGATCCGGATCCGGGAAATATCTGTAGTCCTGAGCTTGCTCCTTGCCCCTCATAATGAGGGTTTTCTGTTTAGGTTCATCCCATCTTCTGGTCTGCTGTATAACTTTTCCTCCGTCTTCGATAACTACCTGCTGCCTTTCCTGTTCATAACAAAGCGCTCTGTGGAGAGCTTTAAATGAATTTATATTTTTAAGTTCTGTTTTCGTGCCGAGAATATTCGAGCCCTCGGGTTTAATCGAAATATTCGCATCGCATCTTAAAGATCCTTCCTGCATCTTGCAGTCGGATACGTCGATATATTCGAGTATTCCCTTAAGTTTTTCCATATATTCCAAGGCCTCATCCGGGGACGCCATATCCGGTTCCGATACTATTTCAATAAGCGGAACCCCTGTCCTGTTGTAATCGACCAGTGAATAGTCCCCGTCTTCACTGTGTATAAGCTTTCCAGCATCCTCTTCTATATGTATCCTGTTTAGCCTTATCTTTTTACCGCTCTCTAAAATTATATAGCCATTCTTGCACAGAGGCATATCATACTGGGATATCTGATATGCTTTTGGAAGATCCGGATAAAAATAATTTTTCCTGTCAAGCTTGCTTAGCTTTGATATCGTGCAGTTTAACGCCAGGCCTGCTTTTATACAATATTCGACTACCACCTTGTTTAATACCGGAAGAGTCCCAGGAAGTCCAAGGCAAACAGGACACACATGGGTATTCGGCTTCCCTCCGAACTCCGTTGAGCATGAGCAGAATATCTTTGTTTTAGTAGAAAGCTCTGCGTGAACTTCAAGACCTATAACAGTATCAAAAATCATAATCAAACCCTCCTATGGAGCCACTCTTTCCATATCCCTCGGAAAAAGGCTCGCCTCTCTTATATTCGTAAGCTTTAGTATTTTTAAAGTCAACCTTTCAAGACCTATTGCAAAACCTCCATGAGGTGGAACCCCATATTTGAATGTATCTAAGTAAAATCCGAATTTTTCAGGATCAAGATGGAACTTTTTCATATTTTCGTAAAGCATCCTGTACTTGTGTATCCTCTGACCACCCGTTGTAATTTCGAGTCCGTCGTACAGAAGATCAAAGCTGTTCGTGACATCGGGGTTCTTGGGATCAGGCATGGCATAGACAGGCCTTTTCTTTACAGGATACTTTGTCAGAAAAACAAAATCGTTTCCTGTTTTCTCTTTAATATATCGGCAGATAAGCACTTCTCCTTCAGTATCGATATTCCCCTGAGGAGAACTTTTGCCATACTTATCCTTTATTATCCCCCTTGCATCTTGCAGAGTCATCCTTGGTATCCGGCCGATTTTCGGAAGGGATATACCATATAGATTGAGCTCTGATTCACAGGTTTTGCTTATAGTTGAAAATAAATATTCCAAGAACTCATTTTCAATATTCATTATATCATTTTCATCCTTTATAAATCCCATCTCTGCATCAAGGCTTACATATTCGTTAAGATGCCTTGCAGTATTATGAAGCTCCGCCCTGTATGCGTGCCCTATCTCAAATACTCTCTCATACCCAGCCGCAACCATCATCTGCTTGTAAAATTGGGGACTCTGGGCAAGATACACCCTCCTGCCAAAATATTTCACAGGGAACAATTCGGAGCCGCCCTCCGTACCTTCCGACACGATTTTAGGCGTTTGTATCTCAGTAAACCCATTGGATTTGAAAAAGTCCCGAAAGCAAGAAGCGATTTCCTGCTGCACGTTAAATATACTGTGAATCTTGGGATTTCTAAGACTCAAAACCCTGTTGTCGAGTATGGCCTCAATTCCGGAGTCTATATCTTCCCTGTTTATCTGAAGAGGTATCATTTCATATTCGGTATCTGATATGACTTCAATTGCTTCACAGTCGATTTCCATATTCCCAGGCGCCTTATCATTTCTGACAGGCATGCCTGTTATCTTTACAACATACTCAAGCCGTAGATCGGTTTTTAACTTTCCATCCACAACCACTTGTATCATCCCGCTTCTATCCCTTATGATGAGGAAAGTTATATTCCCGAGATCACGTATCTTGTGAACCCAGCCGTAAATCGTCACCTTGCATTCCAAACCCTTAAAAATTTCCTTGATCAATGTCCTTTCCATATTGTATCCCCTTTCAGTTTAAAGTTATTGACAATAACAGTGAAAATAAAAAAGCCCCATCCCAGCAAAGGGACGAGGCTCGCTCGCGATACCACCCAGATTAACCTACAAAAAGTTCTCTCGTTAAAGCAGTACGGGAATACTTCCGATACCGCCCTTCTTTTCACGGTGAAGGCTCCGACCACGCCTACTATAGTTTCGGATGGTTCCTAAAAGGTGTTATTCCAAATATGCATCATATCCGGCTCCAACCAACCCGGACTCGCTTTAACTAAAGCATATAAGTACTTGTCCTCATCATCGGATTTTAATATATTTAAACATAAGTATACATAATCTCAGGCAAATGTCAATAACCTTTTTGATCTTTGTGATTCACTTATGATAATTTCACCATATGAAATTATTTTATGAAAATTTCACCCCAAGTCAATAATTGAAGGATGAGATCAACAATGAATCGAAAAGAAACACTAAAAGCACATGTGATAAGTATGTGCGTAAAAAAGAAAATGACGGTAAAAGAAGGCGCGAACAGATTGGGACTTTCGGAACGCCAAGTTAAAAACTTGAAGGCGAGGTATAAAGAAAAAGGCGTTTCATCCATGTTACATGGGAATTGCGGAAGACAGCCCAAGCATACTTTAACGCTGGAAATCAAGGAGAGGATTTTACAAATAAAAAATGAGCCCTACTATCAGAATGTGAATTTCAGTCACTTTCATGAGGATTT
>JASEJN010000089.1 GCA_030016385.1 Clostridiales bacterium
GCCTTAGAACTTACAAAACTTGAATCTGTCGAATGAGTGTTCAAAATAACATAAGCATATATTACGAATCGAAGATTATGGATAATATATACATATAAAACGTTAACTTCTTATGGCCTGGCATAATTAAAGGCATGACCAGTGTAAATATGAACATTTGTTTAATATTTTTATAAAGTATTGAATTAAATTAAAATTTAATATATTATAATAATAAAACAAAGAGAGGGGGCATCTAACATGCTGATTCGAAATTGTGCCGGCGGTGTTGTTTTTAGCGGCGATAAAGTTTTTCTGTTAAAGAATGAAAAAAGTGAATGGGTTTTACCGAAGGGTGTAATTCGTAACGGTGAACTGCCTCATGAAGTTGCTGTGAAAAGAGTAAAGCAGGAAACAGGAATTTCAGCTGAGATCATATCGACTGCGGGGCAAACAAGTTACGAATTTTTTTCTTTTACGAGGAAAAGACCTGTTTGTAACAGAATCACCTGGTATATCATGGAGGCAGTTGATGAAAACTTTTCTGTTTCAAAGGATGAAAACTTTTCAGAGGGAGGTTATTTTACCTTTGACGAGGCTGAAAACATTATAACCTATAGCCAGGATAAAGCTTTAGTAAGGCTTTCCTTTGCAAAATACAAAGAGATGCAGTGCGAGGCTACTGCAGAGGAGGCTAAAAGCTACGCAAGGTAACAATTGCATAGTCAATTGCGAAAGCTGATATCTGCCTTAAGTTCGAATGGCCCGTTTTTGATTGCATGGTGATGCAGTATGAATGAATACAGAACTATATATAAAGAAACATGTGAAGAAATATATGAGAAAAAGTCACGCTTTATATGTAACTTAAAGCATGCGAAAAATGAAGCTGAAACTGCTGAGTTTATTCGAGAGACAAGGGAAAAATACAGGGATGCTACTCATAATGTTTTTGCCTATGTTGTATATTGCGGCACTTTATTACAAAAGCAGAGTGATGATGGAGAGCCCCATGGTACAGCCGGAATGCCTGCACTTAATGTCATACGAAGCAAAGATCTGGTAAATGTTTGCGTTGTTGTCACTAGATACTTCGGCGGTATTTTATTAGGAGCAGGCGGCCTGATAAGAGCGTATTCGCAAGCAGTAAAAAGAGGAGTTGAAAAGTCGGGTATCTGTACCATGGCTCTTCATGACAAAATATCGATAAAGGTGCCTTATACATTGCTTGTAAAAGTAAAAAATGCAATTGATATTTCAAAAGGCGATGTGCTTGATATAGAGTATACCGATTATGTCAGAGTCATTGCTAAAATAAAATATGATAGCACTGCTCTCTTCATTCATAAAATAAATGAAATATCAAATGGCAAAGCCGAAATAGGACTTCTGGATAAGTATTATGATATATGTCCAGAAGCAGCTGATTAAAAACATATCAAGAATTTCCTATTTCTTTTTGCAGCAGATTTCATAGACTCCAATGCAGAATAAAAATATTGCAAACATTTTTCTAAGGATCGCAGATGAAATGTATGAGGCTAAGATAGACCCCAGTACAGCTCCCAGAATACCTGCGGCTATAAGCTTAAAGAGCAATTTTTTTTCGATATTTCCGTTTTTTATATGGGTAATCAATGCGATGGATGCAGTGGGTATAAAAGAGATCAGATTAACGCTCTGGGCAATTTGCTGGCTTATGCCGGATGTCAATATCAGAACGGGTATTAGTATAGTACCTCCGCCTATACCCATGCCGCTGATTATACCGGATAGTATGCTGACTATAAAAATGAGCATTAAAACACCATCCTTATCGCAGACAATATCATGAACGCGCCGAATATTTTTCTGAGCATGCCGGCCGAAAATTTATTTAAAATCTTTGCTCCTATATATGCCCCTGCCATACTACCGAATACAACATTCATAGTCAGCCTCCAATCGGTTAGATTATGTTTAAAATAAATATACGAGCTTATGATCGAAAGCGGAAGTATAACAGCAATCGCAGTAGCGTGTGCTTTTTGCTCTTTTACATCCAGTAAAAATACCATTGCAGGCACGATTATAGTTCCACCGCCCGAACCGAATAAGCCATTGAAAAAACCTGCTGCCAATCCTACCGATAATATTTTGAATAAATACCTGTAATTTTTGATGATACCACATTCTTTTATTATATTTTGCATGCATTTTTATTTTTTCATATTTAAATACTATTATTCACAATTAGTATTTAAATATTTTATTACGCATTAAAAACTCGAATTTGGCGAATGAAGTGTTTGAAATAACATAAGTCCATATTACGAATCACAGGTCAAAATTGAGTGTATAGAGATTATTTGAAGAATATGCACCCGCCAAAGCTGAAAAATTTTGACGTTGCTAAACTATATGGTATAATAGTAAACTAGATGTTGTATTAAACAGTTGATCTGAAAAAACCGGTATTGTAAGGGGGAATATAATATATGTCAGGACATTCAAAATGGCATAATATACAGGCGAGGAAGGGCAAACAGGATGCTGCTCGCGGGAGGATGTTTACAAAGATAGGTAAAGAACTATTAGTAGCCGCAAAAGAAGGCGGAGGAAATCCCGATGCGAATTCTAAATTGAAGGATACTATTGCAAAGGCCAAAGCGGTAAACATGCCGATGGATACGATAATGCGGGCGATAAAGAGAGGAACGGGGGAAGGAGAAAACATAGTTTATGAGGAAATAAACTATGAAGGTTACGGACCGGCCGGAGTTGCCATTATTGTCAACGCATTGACGGATAATAAAAACAGAACGGCTTCCAATGTAAGGCATACATTCGAAAGAAGCGGCGGAAGTCTTGGAGCCAGCGGTTGTGTATCATGGATGTTTGAAAGAAAGGGTATTTTAGTCGTTGAGAAAAAAGACGGGATAGATGAAGATGAACTTATGATGGAAGCGATAGATGCAGGCGCGGAAGATTTTAATTCTGACGGCGACATTTTTGAGATCACGACATCTCCGGAGGATTTTTCATCCGTGCGTCAAGCCCTTGAAAACAAGGAAATAGGATTTATTTCTGCGGAGATATCCATGGTGCCTAATAATAATGTGACACTCGATGCTGAAAATGCTGAGAAAGTTGAAAAACTTATTGACAGGCTTGAGGAAGACGATGATGTTCAAAACGTCTGGCATAATGCAGAATTCCCTGAAGGATGGGGAGAATAAATAAAAGAGAGCAAGTGGCTCTCTTTTATTTATTCTCAGGTACAAATGTTGCACAGTCCGTCGTTTGGGAATCCCAGGAATTTGGTGATTGTATCTCAATATGCTCTGCGGTACAATGATCGCCCATTCCGTAATAATGGCATGTATTAACCACGCATTTGACTCTGTTTATCGGATTGTCATCCTTTTTGATTCTGCCTTCCATAAAGATCACTCCCTTTATTTTAATTTCAAAATTATTATTAGAAATAATATAAATTTTATTCGTTCCGATATTAAAAATTTAGCAGCACGTATATTATTTTAGCAGCATGGATATAATACTTCCCTGTATAATGCGCAGAGATAAAGCAAATATACAGGAGAGTGTAAAAAATATGCTGGGAAGATATAAAAAGAGACTTCTGATAATTTTAAGTTCTATTATTTTAATAGCGGCCGCTTTTGGATACGGATATTATGTTACGATGAAGAAGATATTGAAAGAGGCCCCGCAGCCAAAACCTGGCGAAAGGATCGATGTAAAGGAAAAAACACCTGTGAACATCGATGAAAAGGGGACGGCGCAGTTTCCTTCAGGAGACAGGGTTACGCCGTCGACAGTTTTAGTTGAGAAGATAGTATCTATAAATACCGGTAACATAATAGAAAATGATCCGAAATCCGTTCCTGATGAAATTGTTAATTTTGATGAGGAACAGGTAAAAGATTATTTCAGCGATTATGATGCGGTTATGTTCAGCAAGGATAAAATAACAGTTGAAAGAAAGTTCCCAAACTTGCCCGACTGTTTTTTAGTAAAATTGGAGGATGACATTATTAAAGTATTCGTGACTGATGATGAGGGGCAGGCAGTTATTTTCAACGATTTTACCCCGGTACGGTGTAAAAATAAAGATGAAACTATTGAAAAGGGGATAGAAGTTAAAACTCTTGACGAAGTATACAGCGCAATAAGCGATTATGAATAACCTAAAATAATATTCTTCAAATAATCGATATGCACCCATAGATCATTTCATGTTGCAGTTTATCGGATTTAATGTAAAATATAAGAGAACGGTAATACGAATAAATGTTTGGGTGGGGATTTGACAGATGATAATACTTGGAATCGATCCTGGTATTGCAATACTTGGCTATGGTGTTATAAAATATGAAAAGGATAAGCTTTATATGATAAATTATGGCGCATTGATTACAAAGCCGAGTTCGACGATGCCTGAAAGGCTTTCCATATTATACAGGGGATTAAAAGATATAATAAATAAATATAAACCGGATGATCTGGCAGTTGAGGAATTATTTTTCAATAAAAACGTCAAGACGGCTCTAACTGTTGGACATGCAAGGGGGGTTTCGCTGCTTTGCGCATATGAGGCAGGCCTTAATATATTCGAATATACGCCGCTTCAGGTAAAGCAATCCATTGTAGGTTATGGAAGAGCGGATAAAATGCAAATACAGCAGATGGTAAAAGCTATATTGGGTCTAAAAACCATTCCGAAGCCCGATGACGCGGCCGACGCTTTAGCGATAGCTATATGCCATGCTCATTCAAGCCATGTACCGGATATGTTCAGGATAAAATAGGGGAGAATAAGTTTATGATTGACTATATTAAAGGAACATTCGAAGATTCTGGCAAAGATTATATTGTAATAGATAATAACGGAATAGGATACAAGATATTTGTGTCAAGTTCAACTATAGCTAAAATCAATCAATTGAATGCAAGCATTAAGATATATACATATTTTCACGTAAGGGAAGATGCGGTAGTCCTCTTCGGTTTTCTGACTAAGGACGAGCTGGATATGTTTGAATTGCTGATATCTGTAACAGGGGTCGGACCTAAAGCTGCCCTTTCAATATTGTCTGTTTTGGCACCTTCGAAGCTTGCACTGGCTATAGCGGGAAATGATATAAAATCCTTGACTTCCGTCCCGGGCGTAGGAAGCAAAACGGCCAACAGAATTATACTTGAACTTAAGGATAAGATAGATATTGATAGTATGGTGACTAAAGATGCGGATATTGCCGTATCAGAAGATGATGCTTTAAGTGAAGCTGTGGGAGCATTAGTCGCTTTAGGTTACAATATAGCCGAGGCAAATGCGTCTGTTGCAAATGTGGATAGGCAGGGGAAAGATGCTGAAAGCATAGTGAAGGCCGCACTTAAAAATCTAATGAAGTAGGTGGTTAAATGGATGAGAGAATAGTAAGCGGCGATTTAAAATCCGAAGATACCCCGATAGAGGGAAACCTGAGGCCGAGAACCCTTGATGAATATATAGGACAAAATAAAGTGAAGGAAAAGCTTTCGATATTCATTGAAGCGGCTAAATCGAGGAAAGAACCTTTGGATCATGTGCTCTTGTACGGCCCTCCGGGACTTGGGAAAACGACTCTGTCATCGATTATAGCAAATGAAATGGGAAGTAATTTAAGGGTTACATCGGGGCCTGCTATCGAAAGGCCGGGCGATCTTGCAGCCATATTGACAAACCTATCCGAGGGCGATGTTTTATTTATCGATGAAATACACAGATTGAACAAAAGCGTTGAGGAAATACTCTATCCTGCAATGGAGGATTACGCTCTGGATATAGTAATCGGCAAGGGACCCAGTGCGAGGTCATTAAGATTGGATTTGCCTAAGTTTACGCTTATTGGAGCAACTACGAGGGCAGGACTTTTGACTTCTCCTTTAAGAGACAGATTCGGTGTCATATGCCGGCTTGATATGTATGAAACAACGGAACTAAAAAAGATAGTAGAAAGGTCGTCGCAAATACTTCATATTCAAATAGATGAAAAGGGCGCGGAGGAGATTGCCATGCGTTCACGCGGAACCCCGAGAGTAGCGAACAGGCTTCTAAAAAGAGTAAGGGATTATGCGCAGGTAAGGGCCTCGGGAATAATAGACTATAATACGGCAAACGAAGGTTTGAATCTCCTTGAAGTGGACAAAATGGGCCTTGACAGCATAGACAGGAAGATACTGCTTACGATAATAAAGAAGTTTGGTGGAGGGCCCGTAGGCATCGATACATTGTCATATTCTATAGGAGAAGAAAATGAAACTATCGAGGACGTATATGAGCCATATCTTTTGCAAATAGGATACATAAACAGGACTCCAAGGGGAAGAGTCGCCACAAGATCTGCATATGAGCATTTCAACATAGCTTATTCAGATGAAAACTAATGATATTAAGAAGGGATACTAAATGAAACTTGAAGAATTTGATTACAATTTACCCGAAGAATTGATAGCACAGGAGCCGTTAAAGCAGAGGGATCAATCCAGGCTTATGATCTTGCATAAAGATACCGGAAAGATCGAGCACAGGATATTCAAAGATATAATAGATTATTTGAATCCCGGTGACTGTCTGGTTTTAAATAATACGAGGGTAATGCCCGCAAGATTATATGGAAGAAGGGAAGATACGGGAGGAAAAATCGAGGTACTTCTTCTTAAAAGGGTGGAAAAAGATAAATGGGAAGTGCTTGTAAACCCCGGGAGAAAGGCAAGGATAGGTGAAAGGATCATTTTCGGCAACGGTGAACTTGCTGCAAAGATACTGAGCCACACGGACGCAGGTGGAAGGATAATAGAGTTTGAATACAGCGGAATTTTCGAAGAGATTCTGGATAGGCTGGGCGAGATGCCGCTTCCGCACTACATCAAGAAGAAATTGGCCGATAAGGAAAGTTACCAGACGGTATATTCGAAAGTGGAAGGTTCGGCGGCAGCGCCTACGGCAGGTTTGCATTTTACAAAAGAACTGCTGAATAATATAAAAGAGAAGGGAATTTCCATTGTGTATATCACCCTTCATGTAGGTCTTGGTACGTTCAGGCCTGTAAAAGAGGAAAATATTGAAGAGCATAAAATGCATTCCGAGTATTATATGATAGACGGGCTTTCGGCAATTACCATAAACGAATGCAGAAAAAAAGGCGGAAGGATAATCGCCGCAGGCACAACATCGACCAGGACTCTTGAAACCGCAAGCAGGCCGGATGGAATCATGGAAGCCAAATCGGGATGGACCGATATGTATATTTATCCTGGATATAAATTTAAAGCTGTAGACTGCCTTATAACTAACTTTCATCTTCCGAAATCATCCCTTATCATGCTTGTTAGCGCTCTGGCAGGGAGAGAGAGAATATTGAACGCATATAATTGCGCCGTTATGAATAAATACAGGTTTTACAGTTTTGGCGATGCGATGTTTATTGTATAATTTCAATGCACGTCAAATGTTGAAAACGTACTGCTACGGCTTTTATAAAAGCCGTAGCAGTACGTTTTCCTAGAATTCAAAGCCTGTAATCTTTTTGGAAGCAGTAACGATGTTGTAAAGCAAAGGAGTGATTATACAATTTGCAACAGCAGTCGGCAGTGCCACGGTCAGAAATAAAAATGTAAATGGCGCTGGAAGGCGGCCAAGGATTATAAGGGCAGATGCTAAAAATACCGTGCCGCTCAGCAGGGTGCCGATAAATCCTACAATTACCGTTGAAACCTGCCTGTTTAAAAATTTTGTTAGCAGTTTTATAAGAAAATATACCGCAATGCCGGTGATCATTTTGTCTATCATGTTTGGTATTTGACCACCGGGAAATTTCGTGGTCAATGCCGTTATCAAACCGGAAGCTATGGATACGATAAATGTAGTTTTTATATCCATACATATAAAAATAATTACAAAGAGCATCGAAAGCTGAATGTCGAACGTAACTCCTGCAAAGGCCGGAACGACCTGATGAAGTATAAAGCCTACCGCCAAAAGAATTGCACATAAAATAGTTTTTCTAAGTTGCATTTTAATACCTCCATAATAAAATATTTTTGATGATGTGATATTTTTAAAAACATATAGATTTCAGGTCATATTTGTCCGCCTCCTTTGCCTGTTGATATCAGTTATAAAATAAAAAAGCTTTTCATCCTAAAAGGACGAAAAGCATATTTCCGTGGTACCACCTCAATTAAACTCTCCAGATACGGAAGATGGAATCTTCGATATCCTGCCCTTATAACGTAGGACTTACGGCTTCTGCTACATCGCTTGAGATTTCACATGGCTTTTCCTGAATCCATTCGGCATACTATTATGCACCAGGCTTTCACTGCCCCCGGCTCGCTTTAACAAAATAAAATATGCTTACTAATTTCAATCATAAAATTTGAATAATTCAATTAGAGATATATTAATACGTTTCCATAGAGTTGTCAAGCGTTTTTGAAGTCATCTTCAATTCGCAATTTGAAATCAGGCATAAATAGGATTATGTTATTTTGAGCGA